>JAITUJ010000030.1 GCA_031286385.1 Clostridiales bacterium
TGTATCAATCAGATTGTCATATCTACCGCCACCACAAATGGTACTTTGATTTGCCAAAATTTGACTATTGGTAACAAATTCAAAAACTGTTCTATTGTAATAATCAAGACCACGCACTATATGTGGATTGATACTGTACTCTATATTAGCATATGCAAGCTGATTTGTCAAGTGTTCTTGATGTTGTTTGCAATCTATACACAAAAAATCTATAATAAGCGGAGAGTTTACCAGAGCTTCTTTACAAGATTTGACTTTGCAATCCAAAATTCGCAATGGATTTGTGTTCAACCTTTCCATACAAGTAGAACAAAAAGCACATGAATTTGCCTGTATAAAAGATTTTAAAGCTTGCACATAGATACTTCTGCAAGCACTGCAACCAATAGAATTTATATAAAGACTAAAATTACTTATACCCAATTTATTCAAAAAAACATAGGCGAGTAAAATAACTTCAAAGTCCATCAGCGCACTGCTACTGCCAAAACACTCGATTCCAAATTGATGGTGTTGTCTAAACCTACCTTTCTGTGGATTTTCATATCTAAATACAGGTGTAATGTAGTAAAGTCTAAGTGGCAATCCCAAAGATTCCAAGTTGTGCTGTACATAGCTACGAGCAATAGCAGCGGTTCCCTCTGGTTTTAGCGTCAATGATCTGCCACCTTTATCTAAAAATGTGTACATTTCCTTTGATACTATATCCGTACCATCACCCACACCACGCAAAAATAATTCGGTATGCTCAAAAATAGGCGTCCTAATTTCTCTTGCATGAAAGGCAAGTGAAACCTCTTTGGCTATACTTTCTACATAATGCCACTTATAGATTTCATCAGGCAAAATGTCATGAGTCCCTTTCGGGTTTTGAAATATACTATTTTTATTATTTTCTTTCAAAACTTATACACTTTTTTGACACAATTAAACTAAAACACAATTTAATGGAACTACAATACATATTTTTTCAAGTCTTGTTTGTTTACCGTTTTGCTCAAATGCTCTACAACATATTTTTTATCTATATTCACATCAATCATTGGGTGCTTTCCATCTGCATTAAAGCTGATGTCTTCTAGCAATCTCTCCATGATTGTGTGCAATCGCCTTGCTCCGATATCTTCACTCGTTTCATTTTGTTCAGCAGCGATTTTTGCAATCTCATCAATGGCTTCTTTTTTAAACTTTAAAGCAATGTTGTCCACTTCCAAAAGGTAGGCATACTGTCTTGTAATGGCATTTTCTGGCTGTGTCAAAATATTGACAAAATCCGTAGCTGTCAAACTATTTAGCTCTACTCTTATAGGAAATCTACCTTGCAATTCAGGAATCAAATCACTCATTTTTGCTATATGAAAAGCACCACTCGCTATAAACAGAATGTAATCTGTGCGAACAGTCCCATACTTAGTTTGCACTGTGCTACCTTCTACAATAGGCAAAATGTCCCTCTGCACACCTTCACGAGACACATCATGACCGGACGAAGACTGACTTTTGGCAGCAATTTTATCTATCTCATCAATAAAAATTATGCCTTCTTGCTCTGCTCTTCTAACAGCTTCCGAATTTATACTTTCTTTGTCTAAAAGTTTTTCTGACTCTTCTGTAATAATTGCACGCAACGCATCTTTGACGCAAACTTTGCGTTTTTTTGACTTACCACCAAACATCGCACCCATGCCGCCAAACATTTCGCCAAAGTTAATTTCTGTCCCACTGCCTGGCACGACTTCAAATGCCTTGGGTGCTTCATAGATTTCTATCTCTATTTCCTGCTTATCTAGTTTACCTTCATGTAAATCTCTCAAAACATTTTCACGGATAACTTTGTACGGTAACTCCTTCTGTCCTTCTTTTTTAATTTCTGATTCAGCGATTACGTCTACTATGCGTTTTTCTGCTGCTTTTCTTGCTTTGACCTCTACCAATGCCAATTTTTCTTCACGCACAAGTCTGACAGCTACTTCTGCAAGATCTCTAATCATACTGTCAACATCTCTACCCACATAGCCAACTTCTGTAAACTTTGTAGCCTCAACTTTTACAAATGGAGCTTTTACAAGTTTAGCCAGTCGTCTTGCAATTTCGGTCTTTCCTACCCCTGTTGGACCTTTCATGATTATATTCTTTGGAGTAATCTCCTCTTGCAATTTTTCGGGCAATTGAGTCCTACGATATCTGTTTCGCAAAGCCACAGCGACAGCACGCTTTGCGTCAGCTTGACCAATAATAAATCTGTCAAGTTCTGCCACTATTTGTTTTGGTTGCATATTCATAAATTAAATCTCCTCAATAGTAATGCTGCCGTTTGTGAATATACATATTTCACCAGCTATTTTTAGTGCCTCTTTGGCAATTTCTTTTGCCGATAACTTTGTATTTTTTAGCAAAGCTCTGGCCGCACTTAAAGCATAATTACCACCACTCCCGATTGCGACGCAGTCATATTCGGGCTCAATTACATCTCCATTTCCACTGACTACAAGCAAATTGTCAGAGTCGGCAACAATCAGCATGGCCTCCAACCTACGCAAAATTTTATCACCACGCCAAAGCTGTGCCAACTCGACTGCACTGCGCATAAGATTGCCACTATACTTGTTTAACATTTCTTCAAAGCGTTCACTTAGCGTAAAAGCGTCGGCAACCGAACCGGCAAATCCAGCTACAACCTTACCATTAAAAAGTCTTCTCACTTTAACCGCATTGTTCTTCATTACAACACTTTGACCCATAGTAACTTGACCATCACCAGCAACTGCAATCTTGCCATCTCGCCTGACTGCACATATAGTTGTAGCGTGAAACTCACTCATAGTTGACTCCATTTGATAAGTGTACAAAAAGTCTACAATTATCTATCCATTAATTACTTATTTGATTATAGTATAAACTCAAAGTTTTTGCTTGTCAAGTAAAAGCACACTCAATATAAAATATCTTTTAACTATTTACAATTTAAAATAAGCAACCGTATTTTTATCAACTTAAATTAACAAAAAATATCCCAAATCACTTATAAAATTAACGAATCTTTATCAATTTATTGGGGCTTGTCTTGCCCAATAAAATTTCTACATCTTTTTTTGCGACATTAAACTCATGTGAAAGCAATTCTATCACAGCTGCATTAGCTTTCCCCTTTATCGCAGAGCAACTTACATAAGCTTTAAAACTGCTATCTTCAAGCTTGACAAGTTGAGATTTTACAGAATTCGGTATAACTTTAACCTTTATTTTTTGCACATGAATACCTCAATTGTTGCACTTGACTTTTATTGTATTTAAATCAAACAATACATCTTGATAATTTTGTACAAAATATTTCTTGCCCTTTTGTATCACTGTGTGTCCTTCTTGCTGCAATAACTTTTTGTGCCCTTCCAGTCCATTTGGAAACTTCTCATTTAGCTCACCATTTTTTTTAAGAACGCGCCAATACGGTGTAGCATCTATCTGACGCTCATGACTAGCGTTTGCAACAATGTTCACAAAAATACCAGCTGTCAATTGACAAGTGCAATCGGCACCATACTGGCGCGCAAGATGAGATCTTAGTTCGTCCATGGTCACTATTTCGTTTGATGGTATTTGTCTAATAATTCCATCAAAAATTAAAGGTGTAGCAACCAACATCAATGTGCCACCAAACTTTACAGCTGCATCAGGAGGCAATGTGATTATCTCATGCGGTCTAGTGTCATTTAGTTTTTGATTATATGTCTTTTTAGCCATAATATATTTTTCTATCCTTTTTAAACTACATACAAATTGATTTTAAACTCAATTTGCACTAAAATGTTTACAACATTATTTTAAGCATCATACAATACTGGTAAATCTATCAATGCTCTCTCTGCCATTGCAGCTTTTCGCATTTTTTTATCTTTTATTGTAATATCCAAAGGTGGCAAAATACCAAAGTTCGCATTGATAGGGCTAAAATTGTCATTCTGACGAGTTAGATAATCTGTCAAAGCACCACACATAGTGGTCGATGGCAAATCAAATTTAGGCTTGTCTTTAAGTCTATTCGCCATGTTAATGCCTGCTATCAGACCACTCATTATACTTTCAACATACCCCTCTACCCCAGACAACTGCCCAGCTACAAATATAGCTGGAAAGTTCTTCATCTCAAACGACTTATTTAAAACTTTTGGTGCATTGATAAAGCTATTGCGGTGCATGACACCATAGCGCACATATTCAGCATTTTTTAAAGCTGGTATCAATCCAAAAACTCTTGACTGTTCACCAAACTTTAAACTTGTTTGGAATCCAACAAGGTTGTACAAATTGCCTTGCGTATTTTCTTTGCGCAACTGTAAAACGGCATAAGGTCGTCTGCTAGTCTTTGGATCTATAATTCCCACAGGTCGCATAGGTCCAAAACGCATTGTATCAAGACCTCTACTGGCTATGACCTCTATTGGCATACAACTTTCAAAAAAAGGAATATTTTCCCAATATTTTTGTTGTACCCTTTCTGCTTTAATTAGCTCACTATAAAAAAGTTCGTACTGTTGCTTGTCAAGTACACAATTGATATAGTCGCCTTCCAACTGCTGTCCTTTACAATCAGAAGTTTCTTGTTCAATGCCCTGATGTTTATCATAACGATTTGATTTAAATGCATATTGCATGTCTATACTTTCGTACTCTACAATCGGTGACACAGCATCAAAAAAATCCAGAAAACCATCGCACATACTGCTTAGTTGACAACCCAAATCTCCTTCTGTAAGTGGACCAGTAGCTATAATAGTGGGCGTGTTACAGTCAATTTTTCTGACTGTTTGATGATACACAGTCAGATTTGAAAGCTTACGCACTGTCTCTGTGACAAGTTGACTAAAAGCCACTCTATCTACGGCCAAAGCAGAACCCGCATCAACGGAAACTTTTTTTGCAAGTTTTAGCAAAAGACAATCAAAATGTTCTAACTCAAATTTCAACAAACCACTGGCACTATACTTGTCCAATGATTTCAAACTATTGCTACATACAAGTTCTGCAAACCCATTTAATTTATGTGCAGAACTATAAACTAAGGGCTTTTGTTCAAATAGGTCTACCGCAACCCCCCGCTTACTCAACTGATAAGCAGCCTCACACCCTGCTAGTCCTGCGCCAATTATTTTGACAGTGTTCATAATGTTATCAGAAAATTATTTATTCCATCTTTTTAAATTTGGAATTAAACTTGACATATACTGTTTAGCAGAACTTTCTCCAATCTTTTTTGACAAATGAAAAACTCCAATGTCCATCATATCTTCCACTGTTGCATTCGGTTGAACAAACTTTCCCTCTTTGCAACAAAATGTACAGTATATACTTTTTGAACCATCCGTTTTGCTGTCTATAAAATTGCTGTGATTGTCATCAAATGGCAAACCGCAGCTTTGACAACATTCAACTTGTGCAATATTGTGAGAGTTTAAACTTGACAGGATTTTTTTTAAGTGTTCTTTATAATCTACTATATTTTTTTCAACATTAGGTACTTTCATCACGTCATTGCACATAAAAGTTGGCAGTGCAGACATACCAATAAACTGATGTGCTTTGTGCAAATGCAACAAAACTCCATCTATACCTTTGCCTTCAAAAAAATCAGTTTCCTGCAAAAAAGCGTCTTGCGGCGCATTCCATGTCATACTAAACATGTACTGCTTGCCTTGAAGCAATCCACCTTTACCATAATTCAGTTTGGGATTTTTACTTGTTCTACCGTCATTTTCATACAACTTTCCGCGTCCATTTGTAAAAACTTCATCTATCCACTTTTTTAAAATCCACGGATAGGACATCCACCATGCTGGCATTTGGTGTATAATTACATCAGAACACAAAATCTTTTGAACTTCATGTTCGATATTATAGCCTTTATCTATGAGCGTTTCCATTACAACACACTTATTTTGTATCAAAAACTGTTTGGCAGTTTCGTGAAGGGTATTGTTCAATCTACCTTCACTGTGTCCAAAATTTTTGCTACTGTTTAACAACAAAAAGACTTTCATAACTTCTCCATGATTTTTATTTCTACAAATATTTTTGTTTACAAAATTGTGCACTTTGCTTCAATTGTCTACTGGCGCATTTTGGGAACCTCTTGGCGTTTTTTTAATCAAAAATAGTGCACCAATAGCGCCTACAACAACAATCGTAACTGCGTAAACTATTGCCAACTTGTAGTCAGCAATGATTAAAGCGACAGCAATGAAAGTACATGCACCTATTGCGCACACAGGCAAGACAAAGCGTTTTAACCAAAACAAATTCTTTTCTTTTTTGGAGAACATGAAGAACAATGGGATACAAAAAATAAAAAATCCAAAAGTTTCTACATCGCCAATATCAAAGTACATGTCACCAAACCATCCATTTTCTGACATCATATGCACAAAAAGCCAACCAAAAGCAATGATTATTGCAAATATAGAGCTGTTTATAGGAGCATTTGTATGTTTATCCAATTGTCCAAACAGCTCTGGCTTTGGACCAACTCCTCTAATGGACAACGAATATAGATGTTTGTTTGTAGCCATCATAAATCCATTGGTACCACCTAGACAGGAGATGACAATAAAGACCAGCAATATAGTAGACGCAACACTGCCAAAAATACTGGTGATTGCACTTTGTGTTCCCAAAGTGCTGTCTTCTATTAACATATCATTGTTGCCCGAAGTGGATACTCCCAAAAAGTACAAAACATAAATGACAATAATCAATATACCGCCAGCTATCAGCGCTATTGGGACATTGCGTTTACTGTTCTTGACTTCGCTGTTGATACAAGACACAGACTCCCACCCAGAGTACGCAAATGCAGTGGTAAAAATTGCACCATACACACTCACTTTGGCAACAGTATCTTGTGCAAACATTGAACTAGTTTGACTTATATCAGCACCTCTTGCTATACCTACAATAATGCCTACAATACCCATCAAAAATAAAGGAACAAGTTTTACAGCCGTTGTAGACACCTGAAATTTACCCGCAATTTTTGGAGAAAGCGCATTGATGCCAAATATCATAATCAAATAAAAAGCAGTGAGTGCAAACACAAACGACGAATTGATTTCTAAATTAAACAATACTCTTGTATAATCCGCAGCAGACCACGACAAATATGCCACCGTAGCTGGACCATATATTGTAGCCATAAACCAACCAAAAAAATAACCATATTTTTTGCTGACAAGAGTTTCACTGTAATCTACAATGCCATTGACTTTTTCATATCTTTTAGAAAGCAAAGAGAATGCAGAAATACAAACAATCATCAAGCCTCCGCCGATTATCCACGCTAGCACTCCCAAACCAACATTGCCTCCGGTTTCTTTCAAAACCCGTCCAGTCCTAAAAAATATACCGCTACCTATAACACAGCCTACCACCATAGCTATGGCAGTAAAAAGTCCGTATTTTCTGACTAAATTTCCCGATTCATCCATAAATAATTTAAACTCTCAAATTTGTTTTCTTACGCTAAAAAAATATGCATAGTACTAATACTATGCATATTAATATTTATTTGTGAATAATTATATCACATCAAATACCGCATGTCAAGCATTTATACTGACAAAATTTACTCTAAGAGCAAATTTAATGATTGTTAACTTTATTTTGTACAAACTACATTTGCACTATAAAAACTCATTTAAAGCATCTATCCATTTCTGTTGACAATTTTTTTTCTTCCAATTAGCATTTGCAGGGCTAGTGCTTGGCAGTGCAATAACTTTAATAGTGGACATTTTAAAATTCCTATTAAATTCTTCAAAAGCTTTACCGCCATTGAGAAAAACAACCATAATATTATTATCTTGCAAAAACTGATTGATGTCATTTGGTTTACTATTTTTGATGTCAGAATCCAAACTTGAATTCTCTCTATCACAACATTTTATGACATCCCACAAAGCAATTCCATTTTCAACTATCAGTGACTTTTTAATTTCATAGTCATCTGTTTGCTCACACTTAAAGTATTCAAAAATAAGTGACCAAAAGTGATTTCTTGTGTTATTGTAATACTTTTCTGCTTGCAATGACGCTTTACCAGGTATAGAGCCCAGTATAAGAATTTTAGGATTTTTGCCGTATAATGGCGGAAAGGACTGTATCATGCGTACTCCCAACAACTTGTATTCATTAAACTGTTTTTTTATCACTTCCAATACTGTCTGTCAAGAGATCTATACTGTAATGCCTCTGACACATGTATAGACAAAATATCTTTACTTGCATCTAAATCTGCAATTGTGCGTGCTACTTTCAATATCCTTATAAAACTTCTCGCTGACAATTTAAGTCTTTGCATTGCTTGTTTAAGCAAATCATCGCCCGTACTATCCAACGCACAGTAATGATTTACCATCTGATTTGTCATTTTTGCATTACAAAAAATTTTACCTTTGTATCTCTCTTGTTGAATCTTACGGGCTCTGTTTACACGCTTTTTTATTTCACAACTAGTTTCACCCTCTGACTTTGATGCCAAGTCTTCATAGGAAACATTGTCGACTTCTATCTGCAAGTCTATCCTATCCAACATAGGACCAGATAACTTTGACATATATCTCTCAATTTGTGAAGGTGTACACTTGCAGGTATTGTTTATACTGCCATAAAACCCACATGGACAGGGATTTAAGCTAGCTACTAACATAAAGCTAGCTGGATATTCTACTCGACGCAAAGCTCTTGATATAGATATTTTATTATCTTCCAATGGTTGTCGCAATATTTCTATTGTTTGACGCGGATACTCCAAAAGTTCATCCAAAAATAATACACCATTGTGTGCCAAGCTGATTTCACCAGGATTGGCATTAAATCCGCCACCTGTAAGAGATACCAAGCTAGCAGTGTGATGAGGAGACCTAAACGGACGAGTCAAAACAAGACCTTTATCTTCTGATAACATTCCAGCAACACTATGTATTTTTGTCGTTTCAAGAGCTTCGGCCACTGTAAAATCAGGCAAAATACTAGGGATACATCTTGCCAACATAGTTTTACCAGTACCCGGAGGACCAGACATTAAAACGTTATGTCCACCACTTGCTGCAATTTCCAACGCTCTTTTTGCTGCAAACTGCCCTTTAATATACTTAAAATCTACATCCTCTTGGTAATTAGAAATAAATTGACAAATATCCTTTACCTCAACACACTGACCTTCACCAGTGTGCAAAAACTGTACCACCGAATGTAAATCATCAAACGCCCAAACTTGTACACCTTCTACAAAACTCGCTTCTTGCTGGCAACTCTTTGGCACAAAAAATTTGTCAAAACCTCTTGATCGAGCTTCTATCAAAATAGGCAATATACCTTTTACATGACGAAGCATTCCGTCCAAAGCTAATTCTCCCAGTATCAAACAATCTGAAAATTTTCCCAAATCTACTTGATTTGTCGCTACAAGTATACCAATACTGATAGGCAAATCATACATAGCACCCTCCTTTTTTATATCAGCAGGTGCCAAATTGACTGTTATTTTGTGCGGATTAAATAAATATCCCGAATTTCTTATAGCACTTCTTATTCTCTCTTTGCTTTCCTTGATAGAAGTATCCGGCAAACCAACCATCTCGATGCCTGGCAAACCGTTTACAATGTCAACTTCTATGTCTATTGCCATTCCTTTTAAACCAGTAAGGCAAAAACTTTTTATTTTTGCAAGCACAATCAACCCCCTTTAAACTTAAACTTTGACACCAACCAAAATCACTGCTCTAAATTATTTGTAATGACAGGTTTTACTCGTTTCAACCACGCCTTGTTTGCCTCACCCAAAGAAGCGTATGGGTCGTTTCTCAAAAACAACCTGTTGTTTGTCATGCAAATATCCAACACGACAGTAGTAAAGTACATGTGAGCAATGACTGCCAAAACGGACAATGAAATATTCACAATCATTGCAAAACCTTTATCCATAATATTCCCTACTATTATACTGCAAAAATTGTTCACTATCAAAAGTATGCTAAAAAAAACAAATACTTTGAGAATTCGCTTGTCTTTTATCAATACAAAACTCAACAGCAACAATGCTACAAAAGGTACCAAAGAATAGTAGTAAAAATCTAAAAAGAATAACCCCACTGTTACAATGACAAAGGCCGAAATCAACAGCATATTTGCCCTGTTGCGATGGGACATAAACAG
>JAITUJ010000068.1 GCA_031286385.1 Clostridiales bacterium
TGTGCTTACCTTGCAAGGCAAGGAGTTAGTGGTTCGAATACGCTTACCTCCACCAATTTTAGATAGTGCAAATTTGCATGCAAGTCTTTTGTAATTTTTAGTTAAGATTTGATTAAATAAAGGACTGTAGCTCAGCTGGTTAGAGCACCACCCTGATAAGGTGGGGGTCGATGGTTCGAGTCCATTCAGTCCTACCAAAATGCAATTTTTATAAACCATTTTGTTTGTTTAAATTGTACATAGAGGAGTGAAAATATGTTGATAATTAAAAACGCAACAATATTGACCATGGCAAATGCTGGTTGCATACAAAATGGTTTTATTGTCATAGACAAAAGTAAGATTTTACACATTGGGAAAAATGATAAAAGTGAGCTTGCTCAATATGAATCCAAAGCTTGCAAAGTGATAGATGCAACTTCTCACTTTGTTTTGCCAGGATTTGTAGATGCACATACGCATTTAGGTATTGCCAACTCTGCAATGCGGTGGGAGGGTAGCGACTACAATGAAGTAGGAGATCCAGTCACGCCACAAATGCATACTATTGATGGGATAAATTCTTTTGACGATAGTTTTTTTGACACTCTATCAGGGGGTATAACCACAGCTGCCGTGTCACCAGGCAGTGCCAATATAATAGGTGGTACAATTTGTGTGATAAAAACTGGTGGGAGTAAGTGTGTCGACAAGTTGGTTGTAAAGCAAAATTTGGCAATGAAGTGTGCATTTGGTGAGAATCCCAAAAATGTATACGGGCAAATGCAAAAAAAATCACCGTACACGCGCATGGCAAACGCTGCTATATTGAGAGAGGCTCTCTTTAAGGCAAAAGAATATTTAGATAAAAAAGAAAAATCAAAAGACGGCAACAATTTTGACAGTAACTTTAAGTACAATGCATTGATACCTCTGTTGAAAAAGGAAATGAGTATGCACATACACTGTCATCGTGCCGATGACATTTACACTGCTCTGCGCATAAGTAAGGAATTTGACTTGGATACAGTTTTGGTTCATGCTAGCGAAGCTCACTTTTTGGCACAGGATATAAAAGACAGTGGGTATCCAGTTATTGTGGGTCCCACTATGACTTTTAAGACAAAACAAGAATTGAAAAATAAAAGTTTTAACACGATTAAAAGTTTGCTGGATATAGGTGTAAAAGCTTGTATCACGACAGACCATCCAGTAATCCCACTTCAACAACTCAATATCTGTGCGGCACTGGCTGTTGCCGCTGGATTGGATGCACAAGAGGCCTTAAAGTCTATAACCATTTATGCCGCTCAAATATTGGGCTTGCAAGATAGGCTAGGTTCTTTGGAAGTCGGCAAAGATGCAGACATCGCAATTTGGGATAGACATCCTTTTGTGGCAACTGCCAAAACTTTGACCACAATTGTCAACGGTCAAGTTGTGTACAGTATATGATATAAAAAGTGAAATATTTACTGTGGAGTGAGGCATGCTATGTACAGTATTGTGACGCATCGTATTAAAAAATCTTTGATAGCGCTTTTTGTGTTTGTTATGACAATGCAGTTGTTTATTGGTAAGACTGTGAGTTTTGTTGTGCCTTCTTTTCAAGATATGCAATCAGGGCGGGAAGATGCTGTGTTTGAATTTGACTTTACAGGTGGTGAGCAAAAATTTGAGCTAGTAGCTAATTACGCTTATGAAATAGAGCTTTGGGGAGCATACGGGGGTGACGGTGGCAACGATAATAATGGTTCTGGTGGAGCAGGTGGATATTCATATGGACTTATTTTTGTAGAACAAGATACAGAAATTAACATTGTAGTGGGTGGAAAAGGTCAAGATAAAGTTGGAAACGGGGTATTTAAAGGTGGATACAATGGGGGGGGGTGACTCTGGTGAATCTTTTTTTGAAACTGCGTTTGCACAAGGAGCTGGAGGTGGTGGAGCCACTCACATAGCAACTAGTATAGGGGAATTAGCTGAACTTGATGAGGATAAAAACGCCGTTGTAATGGTAGCAGCAGGAGGTGGGGGAGGTGCTAGCCTGTTGCAGGATCCTGGTGGTTTGGGTGGTGGCTTGCAAGGTAAAGTTTTTGGTAATAAAGGCAGGAATTCACCAGGCACGCAACTTGCAACCGGTGAAAATGGCGGGAATGGCATGAAAGCAGGTTTTGGATTTGGGGGAGAGGGGCATACTCAAACCTACACCAATACCCCCGACACATTTGCAGGGGCAGGAGGGGGTTCTGGTTGGTATGGCGGAGGAGGTTCCTATGCCAATTTCCCATCTAGTGGAGGAGGGGCAGGAGGTTCGTCCTATGTGCAGACTTTAAGTACGCTGCAAGCTTTTGACATCACGCCATCATTGCCACTAGATTTCGGATTTACAGCAAGTGCTGATGAGGCTGGTTTTATCAAAAACCCAAATGCTAGCAAAAATGGGTTTGTCAAGATTGGTGTCAGAGATTTAAATCATCTCAATGTCATTTTTGCAGACTATGAACAATCTGACAATACAAGTGGAGTTGTAGGAATTGTGGGTCAAACACAGGCAAGTTATTTGACTACGATTGCAGAACAAGGGCAAGCAACTTTTTTACAATTTGATATTGGGCAACACAGTAAGATTTTAAAATTTGACATAAATGGGACAGAAATTTACACGCCGTTGCAGAATTGGTCAGTCCACACACAGACCATTGCAGATGTGGGTAAAGTTACGCTAGTCAATGTAAAGGACAGAGAACTAGTTACCGTTAAATTGGAAGATTTACAAGTGCTGTCTGTCAAAGTTGTAGCAAAGTTGTCTCACACAGTCAAAGTCACCGCAAGTAAAGGAGATGGTTGGGTGACCAGTCCGACAGAGAGTTTTGAGATGCTGGTAGACAATGGAGAGAGTTTTGACAGTACGATGATAGAAGGTTGGACAGCTACCAATCCCGATTTTTTAGAATTTGAGATACCGTCCTTGCAAGTGTTTGGATACACAGAGCTAGATGTAAGCGACTATGCAGTGGAGAAGGAAAGTCAGGACGCCCCAGAATTTGATAAGGTTGAGGTGGAGTTTGTATGGGGAGAGAATGACAACGAGTTGCAACTGATGGCAATTGGGGGAAATGAGAGTATAGTGTACACGGTACAGTCTGGGGATGCTACTGTGAGTGTGGGAGGTTTGGTGAGGTTTATGGACGCTGGCACAATTGAGATTGTAGCGTACAGACAAGCTACCGATACTGCAAAGCAGTCAGACAGTACAGTTATAACCATAACTGTCATTAAAGAAATAGATATAAGTGACAACAAAGGCAGTGATTCACCGGGGTTTATAACATGGATTATTGTTGGCAGTGTGGTGTTCGTGAGTGGTATTGTCGTGCTGACTTTTGTTCTTTTAAAATCAAAGCGGAAAAAAATTTGAGTGACTAAATAAAAGACAGTAATACCCTATAATGCTCTTTCTGTTAAAAATTGCATCTTGACAAAGTTACAAAAATGTAGTATACTCTTAGTTGTCAGTATGAGGGTGCAGTATTCTAGTCGGGTGAGTATATGTTGAAGGCGCGGTTAAAAGTGCGTCAAAGGGCATATCGATGAAGTTTTTGGTGCTGTGCTTTTGTTGCCCAAACAAGGGCTGGTGCTGGGAGTATAGAATTATGGGCGGCTTGCAATGGCATGCGAGATTGAGTCCCATTTTTTGTGGAGGCCTGGGTGATGTGCGGACTACGCCGTACAAACTCAGTGAACACCTGCTATGCGGTAATTGAGACATTGAATTGTCAATTTTGCTGTGTACAGTGTAGCCTGCCATGAGTGGTTATTGCGGATTGGGGGTCATCTATATCATGTCGGCAGATATGTGTAGACTTTGCCCTGAGAAATTTTAATTGCAAAAGTGGATAGATATATACTCAAACGGTGCAAGGAAAACTTCTAGACTGTCAAAGTTTTGGATATTTTGGGGATTATAGTGTGGAATGATAGGTGATTTGGTTACTGCTTTGGCAACGGGCAGTCGTACTGTTTTGTTTTTTCTGTAAAAAGACGAACAAATGGAAACAGCTTGGTTGGCGACAACAGGTACAGTGTGGAGAAAGTCTACCAAACTTTTAAGTCACAAGGTTTACTCAAAATATTGCCCTCATTATTTTTTATATACAACAAAAATGCTTGCTTGCAAGGGCATTTTTGTTTCAATAGAG
>JAITUJ010000079.1 GCA_031286385.1 Clostridiales bacterium
GGTTGTGAGCTGTCCTACATGCAGTCGTTGCAAATATGACATGATAGCCCTAGCGAAAACTGTACAAGATATTGTAAAAAATGTGAATAAGCCTATCAAGTTGGCTGTAATGGGGTGCGTGGTAAATGGCCCTGGTGAAGCTAAGCATGCAGACTTAGGTATAGCAGGCGGTGACGGTAGAGCAGTGGTTTTTGTGAAAGGTCAAGTAGTTTATACAGCTAGCACAGAGGACGCAGTAGCCTATTTCTTAAATGGGCTAGACGCTCTCATTCAATAACAGTGAGAAATACAAGAGTAGAGCACATCATGACAAACACGCTATTACAACAGTTTAATAAACAGACAGAAAATCAGTTTGATTTTCTTAGATTGAGCCAAGTCAATTTTGGTATAAGAGAAAAATGTGCAGAGTACATTTTTTTGTATCCTGAAAAAGAGCAGAAACAAGTGACAGAAAAATCAGGCTTGATAAGAGGTGCTTTGCAAAAAGTTATAGCAGGCGTAATGGATACAACCATAACATTGAGAGCATCTCACTTTGATGAAAATTTGTTTGTATCCCAACTTTTTGATATATTAAAGCTTTATCCCTCCATTGCACCTTTTGTAAATAAAGGCAATATAGTCATAGCTAGCAAAAGTGAACAAAGCATTTTGGTAACGATTGCATTGCAGTCAGAAATTGAACAGTACGCAAATAGCGTAAATTTAGTTGGAACATTAAAACAAAAGTTATACTTTTTGTACACGCAAGAATTTGATATAAAATTGAAGTCAATTGAGTTAAGTGATACAGAAAAAAAACAAATAGAACAGTCAAGACTTGCCAAAAGTAGTGTTCATCAAATCTTCTTAGAAGACGAACAGAGAGGAAGAAGTATAAGTGTTACAGACTTAAATATTTTGATTGGCAAACAGATTGAGCAAGATGCAATGTATATAGCGGACAGTAAAGTACCATTAAGCAATGCCATACTGTGTGGAACGCTTGTCCAATGGGATTCGTTGACATCGAAAAACGACAGGAAGTTTTTTAAGTTTGAATTGCAAGATTTCACAGGCGTAATAAAAGGTGTACTATTCGGATCTGAAAAGACAATGGAACAAGTCCAAAAACTAAAAAAAGGCGACACGGTTGCCATGCGTGGTAACGTTGAATTGGATACATTTAATGGTGGTGGAGCTGTACAGTTCATGCCAAAGGACATATCATTTTGCAAAATGCCCACAGATTTTAAATTAAATAGAGCAAGAATGCAAGTGCCAGAATACTATCAAAATATTTTTCCCATACAATTTGTCGAAATTTTTCAAGATAATTTTTTAATGGACAATGTTAAGCTATTGCATAAAGACATCATGGATACCGAATACGTAGTATTTGATTTTGAAACCACAGGATTAGACGAAAAACAAAATACAATCATAGAAATTGGAGCAGTGAAAATCAAAGAAGGCAAGCTAATACAGACTTTTGAAACGCTTATAGACCCTAGAACTGCCCTTACACAACCCATTATAGAGATTACTGGACTTACTGACGACATGTTAAATGGTAAGCCATTGTTAAATGATGTACTTCCTGATTTTTTTAAATTCTGTGACAAGTGTACACTTGTAGCACACAATATTGACTTTGATAATAAATTTTTACAACATCATGCAAAAAATATTAATATATATTTTGACCATGCAAAATTGGACACGCTCAATATTGCAAAGTCCAAAGTGAAAGGCGTAAAAAATTATAAGTTGGAAACTCTCTGTCAAAAATTTGGCATTGTCAACAGTCAAGCACATCGTGCACTGTCTGATGCAATCAGCACTGCCAAACTTTTTTTGGCAATGCATCAACAAAGTTAGTCGTAAAAACAAACAAAAAAGTATGCAGTTAAATGTGCATACTTTTTTGTTTTACATTGTACATAAAATTTATACTAGTCTAATGGTAAAAATATTAAATAAATATGAATAAAATATGAAATTATATCAAAAAATGCTTGACATAATTTTCAAAATATGATATATTATTTACATAATATTTTTAATTTAGACATATATTGAATAGATTAACCAAAAATTCTACTTGCTGTATAAAGCGACGAGAAAGTTGGCAGTATTGTATGTTTTCTGTATTCAATGTATACTAAGTAAAAATTAAACTCAAACTATAATTATTGCAAAATTTTAGGAGAAGTACAAAATGACTAACAGTATTTTAAAGTCAAAAAAACTTTTAGTAGCATTATTATTGTCCGTATTGCTACTTGCCAATCTTGGTATTTCCGCTTTAATATCCACAGGAACAGCATTTGCTAGAAAACCTGACGATGTTTTTGGCTGGCAAAATATTAAAAATGGTGATTTGATAGACATGGGTAGTGATGGCAATAGGACATACCGTTGGCGTGTCATTGACAAGTCTAGTCGTGGAACAAAGATTGGTAGTGATGGTCAATCTGTTCAAACAGACAATATGGGTATTCTGTTGCGTTTAGAACAGACCATTGCAAAACAGTCTTTTGACAGTGTGGACTTTTTAGCAGACAGAGAATACAAGCGCAATGACCTTGTATCTATTGTGGAAGGCGGAAGTTCAGTTCAAGAGAATAACAGAAGAAGTATAGCTGGCACAAACTTGTGGTCAGAAAGTGAAATCAGAGATTATTTAAACAGTAGAGTTAAAGATGGAGCTGTAGCTGATGGTTTTATGAACGCATTTAGCGACGCTGAATATGGAGCTATTTTGCAAGATATGCCTCAACAGCAACTATTGTGGTGGGGTGATGGACCAAGAACAAATTCAGAGTCTTCAAAATCAGTCGTCGTTTTTAACAACCAAAACCAAGGTACAGATATTCCTGGTCTAGGTGACGTGGATAGAGGTGCGTATGTCGGAGAATGGGAAAGTTATTCTAGTGACGAACAGTCTCCACATGAGTCCGTTGACGATGTTGCAGGACAAAATGTACACTGGTTGAAATCCAATAAAATAGGCGACGATGCTATAAACAATGCCCGTTCTGCTTTGCGTTATACTATAAAAGATGCCGTATTTTTGCCAAGCATTGAGCAAATTGTTGACATGAAAAACAATGCTAGTTTGCCAAAAGACTATCACATTGCAAAATCAATTGTAGATGATAAACCAATCAGTTCATGGACAAGGACACCAGACGCAAGCTTTACAAATGGTGGCAGTCGCATCTTGACAGTGGAAACGGACGACACCTTTAAGGCAGAAGATAACAGTGCTACAAGTGCAAGAGGGTTTACTCCAATGATGTATTTGAGTACCAATACAATCTTTAAAAATCGCACGACTATTCAAGAAGATGGAGAAAATCGAAGTGTATTTGATACAGTAGATACAGTCAATGGCACATATAGCAGAGCTGACCTTGTAGTAGGTGACTATATATCAGACTTAGGGGGTCAAGAGTGGCGCGTTGTAGGGTTTGATGACAACGGAATACTATTGAGAACAGTGTACAGCATAGCAAATCTTCCTTTTGATGAACCTAGATATCTAGACAGTGGAGATTTAAGTAGACCAGCTTGGAACAGTATTATTAAAGCGGACACAAATGTTGATTTGTCGGGTACTCGACATAATAATGGGTCCAACTTCTATCTAGAATCTAGCGTCAGAGATTATTTGATAAATGAATTTTTTGCCAATAGATTTTCTCAAGATGAAAAAGACTCTATTGTAACTGTCCAACAAAGCGAACACTTTTGGTGGGGAGATTTGGACAAAGAGCGAGCTGAGGGAGATGGACAGAGAGGTAAATTGCCAAAGTTGACAGCAGAAACGGACATGTTGTCACAAGGTCTTGGCATCGCAAATGGACATGTAACGATGGTCAACAGACCTACAAACAGTTTGACAGAAGAAGATATCAATGTACCATATGATTGGGATATCTACAAGACAGTAGACTTAACCGGAGGTACAGATGGAACGCAGAAGGATTCAGTAGTGAGGTTAGGTCAAATTGAGAATTTAAAACAATTGCGTAGCTATAACTTTGCTGATCCTATATTTTTGCCCAGCGCAAGTCAAGTTTACAATATAAGCAAGTTGCCATTAAAGGCAGTAGGTACATTTCACCCATTTGAATCCGTAGAAAGAGATACTTTTGAGATTGTGTACCAAAAAGATTCCGATCTCTCTAAGGCTCCTGGATATGCATGGTTGAGAACTCCAAATATGTGGAATGGTCTAAGAAATACTAGAGGTAACAATAACGATAAATATGGTGTTACAACGGGTACAGCTGGTTTAGTTATTGGTGGTGGACCACGATTTATATACTATTCATCTAGACTTTCTGCTACTTCGGTAGATGGTGAGAGCTTGGTAGCTCCTATGGTTTATCTGTCAAATGACACTGGGTTTGAGTATGTGGGCAACAAAAATTGGAATTTAGGTGAGAGTGCTGATACTGTTTTGTCTGACTTTGGTGGTAAAAGGCCGACAAGTATAGATAATTCTAATGAAGGCTTAAAAGAGTTCAATTTATCACACGAAGGCATTGACATTTCCACAGATGAAGGTTTATTGCAATTGGAAGACAGTTTGCAAAACCTAGTGGTTGGTCAAGAAATTGCTCCTATTAAGTTGAGCGAAGGTTTGCATCATATAAAAGAAAACGAAGTTCATGGTTTGATATTGCAAAATATTACGGATACAAAGCAACAAATAGTAGGTATGCCTACCAAAGAAGGTACTCCACAGTTGCTCATAAGCCGAGATAAAGGTACAAGTGGTGATGTGCCCGCAGTGCAAGAGCAAACTATTGATACCTTTATACAAACTGCAAAAACTCAAAGTAGTACAATTGGGCAGTTGATTACTGGTGAAATTGAAAACACCGATACCTTGATAAACAAAGTGGACAGTAGTGTAGTCAAAGTTACTGCAATGTATGAAAGTCAAACTGTTAATGTTGAGGGTAGTTGGAAGTGGTCTGGTGACTTACAAACTAATTTTGGAGTTGATGAGAATGGTGAACCAAATGTTGCAGGAAACGAATACAAAAGGGAAGCTGAATTTACTGCAAAAGAGGCAGACAAGTTTAGTAAAACTACTGCTGAAATAACAATTTTATTTACAGATGACATAATAGAATTGCATGAGGAACAAGACAAAGATAAACCTTTGTTAGATTTAAAAGTAGTTTTGGAGTACAAGGAAGGTCAAGTTTTGGGTGAAGTGGAAAATGAAATGAAGAGTCAGTTGCAAGCTATTATAAAATCTGACAATGTTCAAATTAAACTTTATACCAATTCACAAACTCTTGTTGGTCCTGTAGGTCATAAATACTTTAAATTTGAGTTTTTACAGATATCAACTGGTGCAAAGCAATTTATTGATGTAGATACAGAAGTTAATCCAAGTCAAGCTGAATTCCCTAGTGGTTTTGGTTTTCTGTATGCGACATATGGTCAAACTTTGGGAGATTTAACAGAACAACTTGACGCTATGTTTGAGGGAAGTATGAGATTTGTCGAAGAAGATTTGAGTACAGAAGTGGGTGATGCTACCATTGACTCAACCTTAGCAGACAGCGAAGTTGGAGACAGTGAGATGGACGATAGACAAACTCGCGCATTGGATGTATACTATGAGCCTCAAGATGAAAATCAAACTGCTGTGCAAGGGCAGGTGCAAGTTGTAATAGGTCTAGCCGAACGAAGCACTGGGCAAAAAGAGAGTGCAAAAACAACAATAGAAGAGTATTTGGCACAAAATCCAGTTTTAGCTGGTATATCATTGACAAACGATATGTTGCCACAAGGATTTGAGTGGGTTACAAAAGAAGGTGGTAACGGTACACTTGAAAGAACAGTAAGGCAATTAGGTTGGCAAGGTCAACAACCAGGAGAAGGAGAATCACAACCACACACCAACTATGTAGTGCATGAGTTTAAAGTGTCTTTCAAAGTCGTAGACCCAAAACCAGAAAAACCGCCCATTGTATTGATAGTTTTAGGAATAGTAGGTGGGCTAGCTGTACTAGGTCTATTGGCGTTCTTATTGTTGAAGAAAAAGCAAAGTAAAGGTAACAAATTCTAAAATTTAAAAAAAACTAAATTGGAGTGTTGTTTCGTTGAGTCAACAGAACACAACGGTACAACACTCTACATTTAAGTTTTAAGGTGAGTAAAAAATTAAAAAATAAATTTCAAAAGGAGAAAAAATATGACTTGTCCAAGTTGTAAAAACGAAGTGAAAGGCAACTGGTGTCCCACTTGTAAAAAGACCATATCCACAGGAGGGTTTGCAGGAGGAGCTGGTTCGACTTCAGGTTCGATTTTTAACAAATCAGACGCAATGAACCAAAGAGGTTCGGCTAATGTAAAAGATAAAACTATTGATGGTTTAAATAGTAGCAACGCTAGACAGCAAAAGTACAGTAGCCATCTACAAGCAAAGGACAAAGCAAGTGACTTTGGTAACAGTACAAGGAACAAAAGGTGGAACTTTTTAGAGAAAGTTTCTCTTGCTGTGTTGTTCGGTACCTCTGTAATAGCACTTCTGGCCTTTTTCTTGCCATTCTTTCAAGGTACTATCTTTCAAGGAGAGAACACATTTGAAGGGGGCATAAGTGGGTTGAAAATAATGGGCTTTGATTGGAGCACTATGGGTACAGCAAAGCCAATTATTGGAACAATGATACTGCTGTCATTTGTTTTGACAATACTGATGCTACTATTCAGTCTAGCAAAACTGGTTTCATCTGTACTGCCTCAACTCAACTTTGTAAACAACAAGGTGGCAACCTATATTTTGGGTATGCTTAGCTTGCTGATGACATTGTTTATGGTATTGTCATTCTTTATGGTCACTAGTTTAATAAAAAACAAAGAAACAGACCAACTTTACATTACTAGTACAGAGCCTGGGATAGGTATACTACTATTGTTATTGACGGGAATATTTGTGACATTATTGAGTATCTTGATTATGATTACAAGAATGAAAATCAATACGCTGAACCTTTCTGGCAATAGAATGAAGTCAAGACCAAATATTGGACTTGGCGATGCAAAACCTATGTGACAATTGACTATTTATCATTCCATTTCTTGCATGAGTATTGTATAAAATAAAGGAGAAAACAACCAAAAATTTGGTTGTTTTTTATTTTCAGGAAACAATTATACCAAATATAATTCTCTTTTTTATTACTACAAGTTTTACTTTTGTCGCACAAATACATTTGCAATGTTTTGTATATTTTTAAAATTTAGTGGTAAGCTAAATGTATGAAACCTTTCGACTTTCAAAAAAATAAATTTATCATTAGCCTTGCCACCATTGTAGCCGTCATTGCTGGCTTTTTACTGAATAGTTTTTTTTCCAATTCATTTGTGGTCAATGCAAATGCATCAAAAGGTCACAGAACAATAGAAAATGCAAAGTATTTTAGTAGCGAACTCAAAGTGGGTGATTATATACATGATTTTGGGGGTCAAATTTGGCGTGTTTTGGCAAATGAAAGGCAAGGCATTTTGATAAGATTAGACAGAGCATGGTCTGAAAAAATGCAGTTCGATGATGCAGAAGGAAGATATAGAAACTATCAGATTGTCGCAACCGAAGAAATAGAAAATAGAAGTGATATGGGTACAAACTTTTGGCCAGAGAGTAGTTTGCGAACATTTTTAAATGACGAATTTTTAAATCAATTTGATGATAACCAAAAGTCTTCTATACTGTCCCTTCCAAACAGTCAACTGCTTTGGTGGGGTGATGCCGTCAATTTTTATCCAGGTAGTATAAATAGTTATATTACAGGTTGGATACCCCCAATGGATTTGAAAAATTTTACGGGTAGCACATTTTATTCTAACATAAAGAACAATCATGCAGATTCTTGTTTGCAAAACGCGAACACCACAGCGTATAGGTTCACTATGATGGATAAGGTATTTTTGCCTGATGTACCTATTGTAAATGATTTGGCAAATGTGACGACAGCAGGAACAAACACACTCTCGGGATTAAGAAATGCAAATGGTGGGCATTACCATAGAGTATTGGCTAATGGACGCAGTGCGGGAACCCAAATTGAGGAAGAAAGCTGGATGAGAACTCCCAATGCAAGTCATGGGAGTAGTGGTAGCAGTGTCATGTACTGTCAAACTAGTGGAAATCAAGGTACGCAAGAAAATTCTAGTATAACGCTAGGTGTTGATAGTGCAATTGACTTTAAAGCTATCGCTCCAATGATGTGGATTTCTCCCAATGTGACTTTTGAAAAAATGACGGAAATTGGAGGAAGCAGCAACAATTTTAACAATTCAGTCAACATTGATGGTGAACTGGTCTACGGCTTTCAAGGTGGTAACAATTATAGAGTGTTTGGAGGATTGTTTATGCCTCCAAATGAAGGTTTTGGGGATATCAATGTAGGTGACTATGTTGAGAACTTTGGTGGAATAGATTGGCGTGTAGTAAACTTGGACAGTCAAGGTATAGAATTGCGTGCAGACACTGCTATCATCAATGGCCCTACTTTTGACAGTTCAAAAGGAGTTGAGCAAACTTTTATGGCCAGCGACAGTGGATCCAAATGGTTTTTTAACAATGATGTGACAGTGGGTGGCGGTAGCAGTACAATATTGGGCAAACGCAAATCTGTGGGTACCAACAATTACATGATGTCCAACATGCGGGCATGGCTAAATAATTTGGCTCCACAGGAAAGATTGGAACAGTTTGCTGAACAATTTAGACCGCAGATAAGTACAGAAAGTATGCCAAACTATAAGTACGACGGATTTTTAAGTAATTTTAGCAAACCAGAACAAAAAGTATTGGCAAGGCGTGTGCAAAGACAGGCAAATTGGTGGGGAGATAATGCAGAACAAATTGAGATTAGAAGCAATATTTTGATGATAGGTCAAATGTACTTTGTCGATAATTTTGTAAGAGCCAATGACATACTTGACTTGACTGATGCTACCAATGAGTCGGGAATAAAAAGTACAGATGGTGCAAGCATTTGGGGACCAAACGAATCGGCTTTGGAAAGAGGTTATTTGTCTGTAAAAGGATATTTGATGGATGACTTGGTGTATTTGCCAACTATTCTCAATTTTGGACAATGGCACTTTGGGACCAATGTATTGCAAGGTAGTTATGGAATAAATTCCAACGCAATGAGGAATTCCAACGGAGCAGGCTACAATATAGTGCTGACAAATTCGGGTAAACAAATTGCTGTATTGACAAGGTCAGCTGTATCCAGTGGCCCAACAGGACATAACGGTGCTTACATTTATGGCATAACTACAAATGGTTCTTTTGAGGGGCAGTCAGTAGATGGACAAGGGTTTGGAATTGTGCCAATGATAAACTTGTCCCCAGCAGCCAATTTGGTTTTGTTAGGTGATGCGGATGCACGCCCTAATGAAACTAGGACTTTTAAAAGGTTTAAAGTGCAAATTGATGAAGTCAAAGAGCAAGATGACTTTGCTGACATTGATGAACAAGGGAAATATTTGCCAAGCGGTAGGATTGGAGAAGAATACAGTCAATTGTTGCAAAAGGATTCCACATTCGAAGTTGACGCAAACGGTGAACCTTTGCCAAATGGTTTGCAAATTAAAGGTGACCGCATTGTAGGTGTCCCAGAATTTGATGAAGACAATCCTAATATTGTACGAATGCATGAAGTGCAAATTACTCGCCTGACAGGGGGAGAAAAAGTGACCAGAAAGTTTTTGATAAACATCAATAAAGGGTATTTAAACCCAAGTAATCCTTATGGGCAAGAAGGTTCACAAGATGACGACTTTTTGACTGCTAGCAATACAGATACGCTTG
>JAITUJ010000034.1 GCA_031286385.1 Clostridiales bacterium
GTTTTTTTCACTTTTTATATTTCTGTGGTTGTTATCTTCGGTATCTTTATGGTCAATTTGCCTTTTTGTTTTGTTTGTCAAAATTGTTCAGGATACAAATTTTTGTCTGTACTTACAAATTATTTTGCATCTTTACAATCAGTCACTGTTGACAGTATTGCTATTTATACCAGTTTTTTTTGGCTGTTTTATACACATGCCAAACAGATTTAACAGAGTTGAGTTTGTCAATGATGACCAAAGTAATGGCAACAATCATTCAAAAAAAGAAAAAAGTAAAGTAGTATTTGCAAAGCCCTTATTTTAGTTATCAATGGAAAAAAATAGCAATGAATAGAAAAAACAAAGTTGCAATATACAAAATTTATAAAGCAACTTTGTCAAAATGACCTGATTTTTTTCTGTTTTTATCAATTGATTGTATCTGCCTTTGTCTGTTGAACTGTACCAAATGGGTGATGAGGGGGTGCGTATACTGAGTAGAGCTTCATGGGAACATTGCCTATGTTTGTCACATTGTGCCATGTGCCTGCTGGTACAAAAATTGCGTCGTCTTCAAATACAATTTGTTGAAAGTAAAGGTTATTGTGAGCGCTGCCCATTTGCACAACTCCACTACCCTGTTCTACTCTCAAAAGTTGGTCTGTATTTTGATGTACTTCCAACCCAATGTCAGACCCTACGGGAATCGACATCAAGGTTAATTGAAGGTTTTCCCCAGTCCACAGTGCTGTTCTGTATGTATCGTTTCCTACAGTTATTCTATTTAGGTCAATCGTAAAAGGATGTGTACCATAGTCTGTTGAGATGTTATTCTTATTATTCATGTTATTCATGTTACAGATTATGCAGGTAAGTAAGTTTATGTTAAATTTATAGCATAAACTTAGTATAAAAAATTTAGTTTACAGTTATTGACATTCACAAATTATTCATAATTATATTGACAAAAATGTAATTTTAGTGTATAATATGTGTATATTTATATTATTAATTAATTCTAGATTTTTATTAAATTTCAAATTTTTTACAAAATGGGAGATAGTTTTTATGATAATGGATGGTAATCCACAAAATCCTAATGGACAAAGTAGTCCACCACAAAAACAAAATAGGAATGGCGGTTTGCAAAAAAATGTAAATATGCCACAAGGCGCAATGCCACCCATGTCGCCCATGCCGCCCATGCCACAACCGCAGCAAAATTTTATGCAACCAAGCTTTATGCCCCCAATGGCAGAAAAGCCTAATCAATCCAATGATATGGCCTACTTAGTGGCGGCAATGATGAACAGTGATAAAAATAATACAAAAAATAGGAAAGCGCAGATTTATGTGAGTTTGATTTCAATCTTTGTCATCGCCATTTTGGGAGTACTTGCAATAATGACTATTCGAGGATTTTTACCACCAAAGCTTGAAGTCAGGGTAGAAAAAAGAGAAGTGCAATTAGAAAATTTGGTGACATTGGATTTTAATCTCAAATTTGTTGAGCCTCCTGATATCATTATGACTGGTTTTAGTGAAAATGGTGTTTCTTCTGGTGATATAAGAGTCATTGTCACAAATACAATTGTCAAGTTTGAATGGAGAGATTCAAATAAGAATAAGTCAGTTACAATATATTTTAATGCAGTTGGCAAAGTTGACAGAAAAAATCCTTACAACAATGTTGACAGTGCAAAGATAAATTTTTTTGAAAATAGAAAAATAAATGTAAAATTTTAACAAATATAACTATAATGTGGAAAAATTTATAAGGAGATTGAGACATGAATTACAATAAACCACCAGGGTATGACCCAAATGGGTTTGGAGGACAACCTCCCATGATGCCACCTGCTCCAATGCCGTCCAATGTTCCGATGCAGGGTGGGTACAATCAGATGATGCAACCGCAAAACAACATGATGCAACCGGATATGACTACTGCAATTGTCACAGGCATGATGTCTATGGCACAAAGTGCAAGGGCAAGTAGAAGGTCAAGTTGGTTTATGTTCTTAATTATACTTGCAGTCGTGGGTATTTTTGGTACACTTGCAATTTTTACTTTAAAAAACTTTGTATCAGCTTATTCAAAGGCAAATCCAAACATTCCCACTATGACCATTGAAGAAGAAGGTACATTTAATATATGGCCTGGTTCAAATCAAAACAGTAAGACTGTGTATTTTAATTCAAAGTTTTTGTCTGCGCCTGATTTTTTGATTGACCCTAGACCACTAGGTGATGTTCCGATTACGCAAGGTCAAGATTTTACGATGGAAGTGTCCATTTCAAAGACAATGGCATTTATTCGGTGGAAAGGTAAAGACTATCAAGGTATGTTTGGTCCAGATGGTTTGACATTTAAATTTAAAGCGACGGGTGATATAGAGAAGCCATCAGATGTCGAAGAAGTCAGCAATGCGGACAACAGTATGAGAGTACAGTTTTTGAATATGCCAATCATAAAAGAGAACAAAGCATATAAAATGGTTTAAAGAAAATTATATAAAACAGACAGTTTCAAAATTTATAGAAACTGTCTGTTTTTGCTTTGAGTTTTTGAGATTTTATGCTAAAATAATTAGTATGAAATATAAAATGATAGTGTCCGATTTTGATAATACACTGTATGGTCATACGGTAAGTGTAACTAGCAAAAAAGCTATTTTAGAATATATAAAAAAAGGTGGAATTTTTGCCATTAGTACGGGCAGACCTTACACTTCACTTAAAATGACGATGAGTCAGTTTGGATTACAAAACTTGGACATATTTGTAATGTGTTATCAAGGTGCCACTACACAAAGACAACTTACCGGTGAGCTAATTTTTGAAAAAAAATTGGCAAATAAAATAGCATTGGATTGGTTGAAGTCTGTTTATAGAAATTACAAAAATGACAATATTTGTATTAGCATGTATGCAGGTGAAAAAATGCTGGTAGAAAAAAATGCTAAGCAAAATCTAATCAAGCTTACAGATGAAAATTTTCAAGAAGTTGACAGCCTAGTAGAATATCTGCAAAGCAGTAAAATGGACTTGTACAAGTTTTGCGTTATAGGTGATGAGCACACATTGTTAAGTCTGCAATCACAAGTTGAAAGAGAATTTGCAAACATGCAATTTTGCATCAGTCACCCAAATTTGTTGGAAGTTACGAGTAGTCATGCTGGAAAAGGCAATATGGTGTCGACTTTGGCTCAAAGTCTAAACATTGATTTAAGTAGCGTCATCTGCATTGGAGACAATCAAAATGACATATCTATGTTGCAGTGTGCAGGACTTGGTGTTGCTGTGGGCAATGCAAGAGAAGATGTAAAGCAGTGTGCAACTTTGATTGCGCCAGACTGTGATGACGATGGCGTTGCCTATATCATAAACAAAGCTATTTTGGGACAATTGTAGTAGGTCAAAGCAGACAACGAGTGTTTTTAGATTATAGTGGGTAACTGTGCCCAAAGGAGTTTTACAAAAAAATGCCAGAAATGCAAGAGCCCGTAAAGGTAAAGGTGCAAAAGTTTTGTAGCAACAATAGCTTGGCAATCATAACCAAAGGTAAGCAGGACGAAATAACTTTTTGCACATATAATGTAAATAGACCAGGTTTGCAGCTTGCAGGTTTTTACGCACACTTTGTACACCAAAGAGTGCAAATTTTGGGAGATATGGAAGTTGCGTACATACGCAGCTTGCCACTTGAACAGCGCATTGCTTCAATTGACAAACTGTTTGAATATGATTTCCCTTGTATCATTATCGCCAACAATACTCCACCTTGCAAAGAATTACTGGACAGCGCAAAGAAGCATAAAAAGTTGTTGTTGTCCTCAAAACTGAGCACTGTTGTGCTCATCAATACGATTGGATTGTATCTAAACGAGCTGTTAGCTCCAAGTTTGACTGTTCACGGGGTATTGGTTGATTTGTATGGCGTGGGCGTCATGATATTGGGTGATAGTGGAGTGGGAAAAAGCGAGGCAGCGCTAGAAATCGTACAGCGAAACCATAGATTAGTAGCCGATGATGCGGTGTGCATCAAATGTGTCAACAATATTTTGATAGGTCAAAGTCCGCCTATCATAAAGCATTTTATGGAAGTAAGAGGTATTGGTATTATAGATATTCGCAATATATATGGTGCAGGTTCTGTTCGCAACTCTAAGGCTATTGACTTTGTGGTGCAATTGGAAGATTGGGATCCCAATAAACAGTACGACAGGATAGGAAACAAGTCGTTTACATTTGAGCTTTTAGGTAAAACATTGCCAAAGTTTATTATACCCGTAAAACCTGGTCGAAACATTGCCGTCATACTAGAAGTTGCAGCACGCAATTATAGGCTTAAAACAATGGGGTATGATGCGATAAAAGAATTGGAAGATAGAATGAAGTAGAATCTTTTTTTATAAAGCCAGCAGATTTTAATTAGTAAGTTCAACAATATATTTTCTTGAAATATATACAATATAGTAAAATATTAACAGATATTTTTGTAAACAATTTATTGATTTTTGTTTGTATATATTGTATAATGATATATGTTACACTACTGTATAGGTATATGCGTATGTTAACTGTATACAGTCACAAGTATAATTTGAGTAATATTAAAGCACATAAGTAATATTGAAAGCATAATTAAAATTACAGGAGTTAAAATTTTATGGGAACAATGGATAATAAGAAGGGTATGAGGATAAGAGATATGGTCATTATGGTATTGGTAATAGTGACGATATTTAGCATACCACATGTTATGATGTTGGCGAGAGAGATGAG
>JAITUJ010000001.1 GCA_031286385.1 Clostridiales bacterium
TAAGTTTGGCGATGCCAAACTAAAATTTATCAACAAATATAAACCAACAGCCAAAAGAATTGAGTGGAAATTCTCTATACTTGATTTTATCTAATCATTCTATTTGTCCTCTTCTTTGACTGATATGAATATCGCTATAATTTTCAATACTCTAACAGTTTTATTGACTTGTGAGAAGTTCTCTTAATATTTTGCAGGATTCCAATACTTGCCAAAAATACCATCAAACTAGACCCTCCATGGCTAATAAACGGCAATGGCAGACCTGTTGGAGGTATGGACCCTGTGACTACTGCTATATTGACCAAAACTTGTATAGCAATTATACCAGCTATTCCTGACGCTAGGTATGCACCAAATCTGTCTTTTGCTCCACTTGCTATTTTCAATGCCCTTATAATTATATATCCAAACAAACACAGTACAGCAATACTTCCCACCCAGCCTAATTCTTCACCAATTATGCTAAAAATAAAGTCACTTTCTGCAAAAGGTAAAAACAAATATTTTTGTCTGCTATTAAAAAGACCCAAGCCAAAAACTCCACCAGAGCCCAAAGCATACAGTGATTGAATCAGCTGAAACCCTTCATCAAGTGGATTTGCCCATGGATTCAAAAATGCCACTAGCCTATCAAATCTATAAGGCTCTACCAAAATCAATATTGGTATCAGGGCTACAACTGGCAAAGCTAGTACAAAAAAGTACTTAACTTTAACTCCTCCAACAAACAACATAAGGACTGTAAGCAAAACGACGCACACTGTAATGGACAAGTTTGGTTGTAACATTATCAGCAAGCAAATGATACCACTGACCACAATGATAGGCAGCCAGCCAAATTTTGTAGTCATTTTCTTGTGATGTTTTGCCATATAACTTGCAATAAAAATTATCAACCCAAACTTGGCTGGTTCAGAAGCTTGTAGCGTCATAAATCCTAAATTTATCCATCTTTGTGCGCCATACGCTGATACACCCAATCCAGGAATCAATACAATAAGTAGCAATACAATAGAGGCAATCAATATCCAGATACTCAATTTTTGCAATTTTTGATAATCAAAATAGCTAAAAAAGAACAGACAAGCCAAACCCAACAATGCCCCAAATAATTGCTTGTACACAAAATAAAAGGCATTTCCGTATTGTTTCTGTGCAACATAACTGCTGGCACTGTAAATCATGACCAATCCAAATGAGACCAAAATTAGTACGGCTATCAACAATCTCCTGTCAAACTTATCGTACAACTTTTCTTTTTTATTGTTTTTTATTTTGAGCATAATAAAAAATATAGCTTATAGCTTGTACTATATATATGAAAGTGCCAAAAAATATATGTATTAAAGTTTACTCATGCTTTTTACATACTCAACAAATACTTCACCCCTGTGTTTGTAGTCTTTAAAACCATCAAAACTGGCAGCTGCTGGACTGAGCAGTACAAAGTTTACATCTAGTGCACTTGCTTTTAAAATAGCCTGCTGCATGGACGAACAGATACAAATTTGATAGCCGTATTTTTCAGCAGATTCTTTCATCTTTTGTGCGACTTGACCAAAAGCAAAAACTGACTTAACTTTTTCATCCAATTTTACAAAAATCTCATCATACTGCAATCCCTTATCACTGCCACCCAAAAGTAACGCTACTGTTCCATCACACTGTCTAATTGCGTACTGTGTGGCGCCTATATTGGTGGCTTTACTGTCATTTATGTACACGGTATTATTTATTTTTGCTACAAACTCCATGCGGTGTCTGTCAGGTTTAAAGTTTTTTAAAGTTTTGGTAATAGAGTCAGTTTTTATACGATAGATTTTTGCAATTTGATTTACAATTTTGATGTTGTTGTCAAAATCCAAACTGTCACATTCATCCATATTTATTACGGTTGCCTTTGTATTAAAGCCATTCAATAATTTGCTATCTATATTTGCTAGTATCAAATAATCACTTGCATTTTGGTTGCGTGTAATGTTGAATTTTGCACGAACATAATTTTTCATAGTGTCATGCATATCCAAGTGGTCAGGGCTAATATTTGTGATTGCCGCTATGTGCGGAGCAAATTTGTCAATGGCCAACAACTGGAAACTACTCACTTCTAAAACTGTTACATCACAGTCACTGTTTAATGCTGCTAGACTAAAAGGCACCCCAATGTTACCTGCTAGACAAACTTTATATCCAGCAGAATTGAGCACCTTGGCTAACATAGAACACACTGTGGTCTTGCCATTGGTACCTGTAACGGCTATGATTGGACTGGTACAAATTTGATATCCCAACTCCATTTCCCCTATGGTATAGATGTTATTTTGTCGAGCATAGTCTACAATAGGGTGTCTTTGCAAAATTGATGGACTCAATATTATCATATCAAAGTCACTTACAACGGGTATTTTGCTTGCACTAAAATGTGCAGTGTCATCAAAGTCATCGTACAATTTTGGAGTTGCACCTAGTTCATACAGTGCTTTGCATGCACCTTGTCCACTGACACCAGAACCTAAAACTAACACATTTTTGTTTAAGAATTTATCACTCATACTTTGTATAATGGATTTGCCAAAACTACTGCCAACACACAAATTAGACCTGCCAAAATTGTGACAACTGTGTACCATATCACTATTCTATTTTCATGTATTCCCTTTCGTTCAAAGTGGTGGTGCAGTGGTGCCATTAAAAATACACGCTTTTTTGTCAACTTATAAACTCCAACTTGTATCAATACAGACATACTTGTCAATAAAAACATGATTCCTAAAACGGGAACAAAAATAGATAGTCTAGAAAAAGTTGCAAGTGCTGCCAAAGCGCCACCCAAAGCCAAAGCACCAGTGTCACCCATGAACACCTTTGCTGGAAAACCATTGAAGCAAATAAAAGCTACAATTCCTCCAAGTAGTGATGTGCCAAAAATTAAGAGATTGCTATATTGATTTACAAGAGGCTGACCCAAATTTTGAGAAAATAGTATTACAAACAGCACTAAGACCCCAAATGACACCGTATAAGCAGTGGTTACACTAGACGCTAAACCGTCTAGTCCATCTATCAAATTTACTGCATTTACAAGCGCTAAAAATACCAATACAATAAAAGGTATTACAAACACACCAATATTTATTGTTTTATTCAAAACTGGTAACCAAAGTTCTGTGCCTACGTCTACTCTACTATATGCATAAACGGCAATTATTGTCGCAAGTGCAAGTTGAGAAATTAACTTTTGTGCAACAGATAGTCCTTTATTGCGCTTAAAATAAATCTTTATGAAGTCATCCAAAAAGCCTATAATGCCATAACCAACAAAGACCCCAATCGTCACAAAACCCAAACTTGACTGTTCACCATAAAATATCATTGCAACAACAGAAACAGCAATAATAAAAGCAGTCCCACCCATAGTAGGTGTGCCTGTTTTTGCCGCATGGTTATCTACATAATGCAGTACAACTTGTCGCATTTTTAGCTTTTTTGATAAACTTATCACAAAAGGCATAAGCAGAGCTGTAAACGCAAATGCAGTAATACTGGATAGTATAAGTTTTATCGTCATAATTATTTTTTTAAATAGTTAATTTTACAAAAGTGATTTTACAAAGTCTAAGTCATTGTAACTGTGAAAGGTACCATTTATCTCCTGGGTATTTTCCGCTCCTTTACCTGCAATCACAATCAAGTCGTCTTTGCCTGCAAGTTCAAAACTGCGTTTTATTGCTTCTTTTCTGTCAGAAATACATTCATAGTATGTGCTACTTATCATTTTTACCCCTTGTTCAATGTGGGAAATTATTTTATTGGGATTTTCAAACCTAGGATTATCATTTGTCAGTATTACTATGTCACTGTACTTTGAGGCAACAAACCCCATAAGTGACCGCTTGGACTGATCTCTGTCCCCTCCACACCCAAAGACACACAGAATTTTTCCACAACTAAATTCTCTGACAGCTTTAAGCAAATTGGCAAGTCCATCATCGGTATGTGCAAAGTCAACGATTACACTAAAAGTATCTGTATTAATTATGTTAAATCTGCCATCTACTTTTTCTACAGACTTTATACCTTGAACTATTTTTTTAATGGGTGCACCCAATATATGTGCTGTCGCTGCTGCTGCCAAAGTATTGTACATATTAAACTCACCAGGTAAACAAAAGTTTATGTTAGCAATATTGTCCATACAGTTTAAAAAGTATTTTAATCCGTGACAGTTCATTGTCAAATTTATGGCAAATACATCAGCTGGTCTATTGCAACCGTAAGTCAATACAGGGAAGTCAGCAGAGCTTGCTATCTCTACACCCATATCGTCATCAATGTTTAAAACTGCATGATTCGTATATTTTTTTGTAAATAGTAAAGCCTTAGTTCTTTTATAGTTTTGTACAGTTTCAAAAAAATCTAAATGATCACGACTAAAATTAGTAAAAATTATGCTCTCAAAAAATAATCCTTCTATTTTTTTTAAAGCTATCGAATGAGCAGAAATTTCCATCACGACATATTCTACTTTTTTTTGCACTAACATGGCCAGTGTTTTGTGTAACTCAATGGGGTCTGGCGTCGTCAAAGATTTGCTATCCTCATCGTCTTTTACGGCTTGTCCGTTCACAATCACGCCCAATGTTCCAATCAAGCAAACTGACTTACCCCATGATTTTAATATGCCTTGCAAGATATGTGAGACTGTCGTCTTACCATTTGTCCCCGTCACTCCTATCAATTTTAATTGTCTTGATGGGTTATTGAAGAATAGTGCTGCCATAACAGACATCGCTATCCTACTGTCTTGCACAATAACTTGGGCAATAGGACAAAACTTTTGTTCTCTCTCCACAACTATCGCACTAGCTCCATTTTGTATCGCTTGGGCTATAAAGTCGTGCCCATCAGAACTTTTACCCACAATTGCAAAAAATAAATCCCCTTTTTTTACATTTTTGCTATTCATGGTTAAGCCTTCAATTTCTAAATCACTTCCAATAATTTTGCAATTTATCGCAATTTTTGATAATTTCATTTTTAAGTCCCCCTATTTTATTTTTTGTTTAACCTAGTCTGACAAGTACAACATCACCTTTTGGCAACTTTGAGCCAAAACTCGGCACAGTTCCTACTACTTCATCACCATCACCGCTCATCTCAAATATAAAACCCAACTCCTTCAATGCTTTTTCTGCTTGCAAAAAGTTTAACCCTAGCAAATTTGGCATTGTGATTTCAGGTGAGTCTAAGGTATGTGCCGGTATTCCCAAATTTCTTGCTATTTGTTCAAAAACTTTGCCTACATAAGGTGCAGCTGTCAAGCTACCGTAGTACAAGTAACCTTGTGGCTCGTCAACGGACAGCAATGCTACATACTTTGGGTTGTCAGCAGGAGCAAATCCTACAAAACTTGAAACATATTTTCCTGGGGTTATTACCCCATCTTTATACTTTTGTGCAGTACCAGTCTTTCCGCCTACGGGAAAACCAGATACTTGTGACTTTCTACCACTTCCTTCTGCCACGGCCGTAGACAAAATTTGTCGCATGGCGTCAGCTGTGCTTTTTTTTATAGGCTGTCTGACTTTTTGTGTATTTTTGTGATATAGGGACTTACCATCTGGTGTATTAATTTCTTGAGCGAAATACGGTACAAG
>JAITUJ010000035.1 GCA_031286385.1 Clostridiales bacterium
TACACTTAACCCTATAAACCCTATCCTTCTCTTCCCTTCCATCTTCATATAAACCTTTTCCCCTCCAAAAAAATATTTTTATTATCCCATAAACCCATATATAACAGTTAGCTGCCTCAACTGTATAGCCAACTATATATACCAAATTTAACAAAATAAATTATATCACACTATATTCACTCCTTGCAACCATTTTAACACAACTTTTATAAAAAATTTTCTATAAATATTTACCATTTAAATTAGATTTTAATAATAAAAATCCAATATATTAAAATAATACATTTATTTGCAACTTTATTTTTGATAAGCAATAATATAAATAAAAAACATAGCTAAGTTTGCTATGTTTTTTTATTTATATTTTATCCAATTTGATCGTCACTTACTTGATTTCTCTCTGGTCAAATTGTGATGTATTCGCATGGCATATTGCTACTGCAATGGCATCAGCAGCATCGTCAGGGCGTGGAATTGAGTCTAAGTTTAATATTGCCTTTACCATGTACTGAACTTGCTTTTTATCTGCCCTGCCATTACCAGTCAGAGCCATTTTTACTTGTAATGGAGTATACTCATATAAGTGCCCACAGTGCTTTATGGCACTTACAAGCACTACGCCTCTACTCTGTGCCACCTTTATACCTGTTGTCACATTTGTATTAAAAAAAAGTTCCTCTACCGCAACCACTGATGGATTGTACTTTGCAATTAAATCTGTTATTTTCTGGTCTATCATAGCCAAACGAACAGGGGTACTCTCATACTGTGGCGTAGTAACCGTACCATATGCAATCAATGTCAGATTATGTTCCGATTTTTCAATTATGCCGAATCCCAAAATTGCGAGTCCCGGATCTATGCCTAAAATTATCATTTATTTTATATTAAATATTTAAAAAAATTTATTTTAACTAAAATTTAAAAATTTATTAAATTAGCACAGAGATTATTCATCAACTGTATACTTGTCAAGCAGTTCAATTTTGTCTGACAGAGCATCTTTGATTTCTTTATCCAAATTTTTTAATAACCAAGCGTTTATCTTTGATAAACCATGCAATTTTTTACTGTCTAAATATATTGCCGCTGTCAAAGCCTCAAATACGTCTGATTTAATTTTTTCGTTTATAACTTGTTTTTTTGAAACTAAAACAAATTTGCCCAATTCCAATATATCTGCGGCGCGCGAAAGGGGAGGTTTTGACACTATCTGTTTGCGTTTTTCTGTCAGCTGTTGAGGATTATAATTTTTTTTGTGACTGTACAAAAAATCTGTGATACATAAGTCTATAATGCTGTCACCTAGATGTTCCAATCTGTCATAACTTTGCACACCACAGTCATTTGCATACGAAGGGTGAACAAAAGCAGTGTACAGTAAATTTTTATCTTTAAACACAAATTCAATTTGGTTTTCCAATAATTTTAAAAACTCTTGCTTGGTCATATTTTATCAATGGTACACTTAATGTTGTCAATGATATTTGTATTGTGCATTTTTTGAATGTCCAGTATGCTCTGTGCTATACTAGTTTGATTACTGCTCCCATGAGCCTTTAATACAATTTTATTCAACCCCAAAAGTGGAGCGCCTCCTACCGTTTGATAATCCATTTTAGTTTTTATTTTTTCAAAAGTACTTTTGAGCATCAATGCACCAAATTTTGATCTAATGCCTCCTTCCATGATGCTTTTTTTCAACATTTTAAATATACTAATTGCTGTACCTTCAATACTTTTTAACAACACATTACCCAGCATACCATCCGCTACAATGATGTCTGCTTGACCAGTTAAAGCTTCTCTCCCTTCTATGTTTCCCGTAAAGTTGATACTGCTATTTTTAATAAGTAAGTCATATGCAGATTTTGTCAACTCGTTGCCTTTTGACTGTTCTGTTCCATTATTTAATAGTGCGGTGCGGGGAGTGACGATATCCAAAAAACCCCTCACATAACAAGTAGATAAAACGCTAAACTGATTTAAAAATTCCGGCTTACTATCCACATTTGCCCCGGCATCACAAATACAAAATCTATCCCCATCTAAGTTTGGGACTAACGCTGCCAAGGCTGGTCTATTTACACCAGGAATTCTGCCTACAATCAATGTTCCCCCCGCCAAATAAGCCCCAGTATTGCCCGCACTAATCATGCCTACAATTTCTTGACTGTCTTTTAAAATATGTAGCCCTTTAATCATAGAGCTCTCTTTTTTTGCTTTGACAGCATCAGTAGGTTTGTCTTCATTTGTCACTTCGTCATCAGCATGTATGATTTGCACTCTTGATTTGTCATAATTATAATTACAGAGTTCTTGTATTATTACATTCTGTTTGCCTATAAAAACTACTATAAAACCACTTTTTTGTCGCAAAGCCAAAATCCCTCCTGCTATTAAAGCATGAGGTGAATGGTCCGCACCATTTATATCAATAAGTATTTTTATCATAGAAGTTTGCTATAATGTAATATACGCAGTGCATAGCAAAAACTCATTTTGCAAAAGTATTTTTGCTATGTGAATAAAGTAACAGAAAGTTTAAAAGCAAAAAGTAAGCAGAACACATTGCACTGCATATTATCTTTTATTCTTAGTTGAAACTTCTAGTCGTTTTACGCCTTTATAATATCCACAACTAGGACATACAACGTGACTTATTTTCATCTCATGACAATGAGAACAAGCTCCCAATCCTGGCGCTGTTGCAACAAAATGAGCGTATCTTTTCCTTGATCTGCTTTTGGATAATTTCCGTTTTGGTACTGCCATATTTTTCTCCTCAACTGTATTATACAATATTGTAAAAATAGTGTCAAGTGATTGACCATACTTT
>JAITUJ010000070.1 GCA_031286385.1 Clostridiales bacterium
TGAATGACGGAAGTGTGGGTATCATATCTGCTGTGGGGGCATTCTTTGACCAACCTTTAAAAAAAGTGTGGCGTATAGGAATGCAAGACCTTGACGAGCCGACAAAAAGAAAGAATATAAAACAGATTGATATCCATACAAAGCAAGATTTGGAGCTTGTTTTGCGCACAGATAGGACTAGCAGGATTATCAAAGTCAAAGGTAAAAATACTGTAAGTAGAGTACCGCTAAACATACAGTGCAAGTTATTTTCTATGGATATTGTAAGTTACTCAACAGATGTAAATGTCAGTAGACCAGCTTTAAGGATTGTGTCTGTGGGTTGATGGTGGTTGTATTTATGACACTCTAAAATTTGTCAATGCATTTTAAAGGTTAAGCAACATTCCATATTTGCTTTACAAAAGATAAAAAATGAATTATAATTTAATACAATTGGGGGTGCAATTGTGTCAATTTTAGTCACTGGTGGTGCTGGGTATATAGGTAGCCATGTCGTTGTGGAGCTGTTAAATAAAGGTGAAAAAGTAGTAATTTTGGATAATTTTTGCAATAGTGAAAGATCCACAGCAGATAGGATTAGGCAGATTACCAACAAAAATGTTTTAGATTACCTCGTTGATATTACAGACGCTCGTGCAGTAGACCGTATTTTTGCACTTCATGGCTTTGAATGTGTCATTCACTTTGCTGCATTAAAGGCGGTAGGTGAGAGTGTTCAAAATCCGTTCGCGTACTATCATAACAATGTAGCAGGCATGTTGGTTCTGTTAAAAGCTATGCAAAAATACAATGTAAAACAGTTGGTTTTTAGTAGTAGTGCAACCGTTTACGGCATTCAAGACAGCAATCCTATTTATGAGACCGCAGATCGCAGTGCCATCAGTCCGTATGGTCAAACGAAAATAATGTGCGAAAACATCATCAGTGATTTGGCAAAAGCTGATCCAAAATTTAGTGCGATAAGTTTGCGGTACTTTAATCCAGTTGGCGCACATAGTAGTTACTTGATAGGAGAAAATCCAAAGGGAGCACCCAATAATCTTATGCCCATTATAGCCAATGTAGCTACAAAAAAAACTCAAAAAATGTCTGTGTATGGAAACGACTATGACACATTTGATGGCACATGTATTAGAGATTACATTCATGTGGTTGATTTAGCAGTAGGACATATCCATGCATTGGAATACATTAGATGTCATAAAGGTATGACTAGTGTAAATCTAGGTACAGGTAGTGGCGTGTCCGTTCTTCAAGCAATTGAGACTTTTGAGAGTGTAAATGACGTGCGTGTACCTTATGACGTCATAGACAGGAGAAAAGGTGACTCGGCAGTATTGGTTGCCAATGTCGATAAAGCAAAACATATTTTGAATTGGCAGGCAAAAATTGATTTTAATACAATGTGCAGAGATCAGTACGGTTGGGCAACGCGTTGTAATAAGGTTTAAAAGTTTGCATTTACTTTTATTACCAAAAAAAAAATGTTATTATGTATTGACAAATATAAGGAAAATATAGTAATATATATGTACAGTATTTGTACAAGGAGTAACTTAATGTTTTGTAAGAAATGTAGCAAAGTAAACATGTTTATTTATGATGGACATTGTATTTATTGTAATGCATCTTTTGAACTAGGAAATTATCCGTTGAGTCAGTATACTTTGCCAACTCAATATGGTCTACCACAAGAATACAATTTACTTTATCAAATGGGATACCAGTTTGGATTACATCAAGTAGACCTTTACAATCAATATTACAATAACTTTTACGACATACCACAGTATCAATATTACAATCAAAGCAGTCAGTACGATCCGTATTATAGTCAAAATGATCCGTTGAATAACAACCTTTATCTTTTTGATAACGTTTATACAGACAACCAATATTATCAGTAAATTATGAAGTTTTAAACGGCAAATATTGTGACATGCATTGTAGAGAAAGTAATTGGTAAAATATATTCCTATAAAATTACTATAATATAAAAAATGGAACAACGACTTTCAAAAGTCGTTGTTTTCTTTTGTTTTGTGTACATAAAATATAATTTTTTGGTATCAAAATTTGGCTTGTACAATATAAATAAACATGGATATAACAAATAGTATCATGGTCTTAAAGAAGAGACTGTTATTTTTAAGTTTGACAATCGTTTTTTTTATCACCGTACTCATATGTAGATTGTTTTTTGTACAGATTATTTCTAATAGTCAACTCACTAGTAGAGCAGCTGATCAATGGTTTAGAGATTTACCTTTGCAAGCACCACGAGGCAAAATTGTAGCCAGCAATGGGGTCGTTTTGGCTGACAACACAAATAGGTTTACTATATACATTCGACCAAGAGCTGTCATAGATGTAGATGAAACAGCTCATGTATTGGCAGAACATCTGAATATGATAGAGTCAAAGATTGTAGATAAAATTAAGAGTGCCAATGTCAGTGAGATTACTTTGGTCAGAAACATTGAAGCAAGTGTAGCAGAAGATTTGCGAAGCCACAATTTGCCTGGCGTTTATTTTACACTTGACGCTACAAGAAGCTATCCACACGGCGATCATTTGACACAGGTATTGGGTTTTACCAATGTTGACAATGCAGGACAAAATGGTTTGGAACTTTACTACGACAAATATTTGAAGGGGGTAAATGGTTTTTCTTACACTGGAACTGACCTAAAAGGTATTGAGCTGATAAACAATACTACGCGTTATGTGCCAGCTATTCCAGGAATGGACTTGCAGTTGAGTGTGGACAGCAATATTCAGCACTTTGTAGAAGATGCCGTTGACAATGCACATTTGGAGTGGAAGGCACAAGGTGTAAGTATGATGGTATATGACATGACTACTGGAGGGGTTCTAGCTAGTGCGTCATCACCATCTTTTGACTTAAACGATCCTCCTCGTGATCAGTTGGATTTGTTAAATCAATTGAGCAAAAATAATATGATAACCGATGTGTATGAGCCTGGTTCTACTTTTAAGATATTTACAATAGCTGCGGCACTGGACGCAGGGGTGTTGTCTATGGATGAAAAGTTTTTTTGTCCTGGATATAGAATTATTGATGGACAAAGAATAAGGTGTTGGCGGACGCACGGGCATGGCATGCAGACTGTACAGGAAGCTGTGAATAGCAGCTGTAACTGTATGATTATGGATTTGGCTCAACGATTGGGAGTACAAAGATTATACTCTTATTTGCGTGCTTTTGGCTTTGGTGCTCAATCTGGTATAGATTTTTTTGGAGAAAGCAGAGGAATAGTCATTCCAGAAAAAGATGTCAAACTTGTGGACATTGTGCGTATTGGTTTTGGTCAGACCATTGCCGTGACTACTTTGCAAATGGTGG
>JAITUJ010000083.1 GCA_031286385.1 Clostridiales bacterium
TATTGACTTTCTTATATTTTATTTGTATACCCTTTACTTCAACTACTTTTACCATGTTAACCTCTTCTTAAAATTTTAAACTACTACTTTTGTGGGAGTTTAAAACCTACATAACTCCACCATTATACCACATCCCACCACAAAAGTCATTTTAAATATGGCAAATTCTCCACATTAAGCAATTCAGTATGTCGGTTTTTCCGACATACTGAATCACCCCCGCCTCTCAAACCGCCTATTATTAAACATCTTCATTCTATCTGTAAAATCTATTCTTGCTTTGCCAAAAAGGCAAGTGTAAAAACTGTCTTTCATTTTGAATTTTAGACCTGTGAAGATGTCAACTCTCCACTGTCAATTGTCAACTGTATAAATTATACCACAAAACAGCAAAAAAGTCTAGCAAGATAGGCGTTTTGCTCTATGCCTTGCTGGACTTCTCTTAAATAATTTTAATGACTGCTTATCCCTTATCTCAACTCAAATTTTAATATAAAGTCTTGTTTGCCTATATGTGTCAACTGCATTTTCTTGCGATTGTTTTCTATCATTGTTTGGCACTCATGTCGTATACTGTCTGCATATTTTAGGTTTTCAATTTGTCTATCTGCAAAGTCCTTTTCTGCTTGCCTGCTTTGATTGATCAACTCTACTTTCTTGTTAAAATTCTTTTCGTTTTTAGCAGAGAGTTTGACAAGGTTTAATTTTTGCTCATGTATCTTCAACACTTTATTCGCCTGTGTAATTTTATCATCTGCCCAGCCATACATTGACTTGGCATATTGGTCAAAATACCTTACTATACTATCTTGCTTATCTTTTGTGTATTTTGCAAGCTCTCTCTCAAACAACGGCTCTAATATATTCATCTCATTATCTTGCAAGGCTTCACAGTGTTTTATTAACCTCCCATCATCTTCTCTATCTGTCCAACTTAAATTTATTTTATCTGATTGCAAAAACAAAATCTCTTCGCAAGGTTCTCTATCTAACTGCGTGCCATCAAGCAACTGCCCAACTAGCATAAAATCGTTATACCACCAGTCGCCTTTCTCTTGTATTCTATACAACGCTATATATCCGCCTTTGTATTTAAGTTTCTGCAATTCACTGCTTGCATTGCTATTTAGCGTATACTCTGCACTAGCACTCGTTATCTCGCTATTATCTGCCTTACTTAGTATCCTTTGGGCTGGTTGGCAACCTATCCTATATCTACTTGATTTATCTGCAGATTTATCCATGCTCCAATGCATATTGCTTAGTCGCTTGCCAAACAATCTACCTTTGTCAAACATGACAGTATGCCTATCATCATTAAAATACGCTTGATTGCCTGCAATGTATTTAGATAATTCCCAAAGCAAAATTTCTTTGCGTCCCATTAGCAAATTCAACTCTTTGCCTATGCCCTTAAATCTATTTGCAACATCTTGATTGAGATACTCAAACACCTTGCTTTTAGCATTTTCTTTTGTGCGTTTTATCTCAACTTCTAACTCTGATTGCAAGTTTGCAAAAAACTTGTCTATCTCATCATGAGTCCTTGCGTCTTTGTATATATCTCGTATTCTTTGCTCAAAGTCTGTGTTTTCTAATACGCCAAGCACTGTGTCGCTTGCACCAAAAACACCTTCAAAAAGTTTTAGTTTTTGGTTGAGTAGTTCATAAAGTCTAGCGTCTGCATAGTTGCTGCTGTTTAAAAAATTGACAACACATACATCATGCTTTTGCCCATATCTATGACATCGCCCAATCCGTTGCTCTATCTTTTGCGGATTCCAAGGCATATCATAATTGATGACTAGACTACAAAACTGCAAGTTTAAACCCTCTCCGCCAACTTCGGTTGATATAAGTATTTTGGCTTTATGCTTGAAGGAATGTATAACCTGCTCTCTGTTTTTGGCCGAACCATTGAGTATGACAATGTCATTACGAGCAAAGCGAAGCAATCCATTCTCATCTTTCAAGTTGCTTAAATAGTCGGCAATATATTCTTGCGTCGCTAAACTCTCCGTAAAAATAACTGCTTTTTGCTCTGCGCCTATCTTTGCAAGATTCTCAAAACCTAAACGCAAAGCATTGTCTAATGCAAGCAACTTTGATGATACTGTTATACTCTGTGCTGTTTCACATATCTCTCTACTATCTTGCAATTTACTAGCAGTCTGCAAAAATGCTTTGGGTGATGAGGCAAGTTCTTTAAGAAACGTCATGCGTTGCAAGGCATTTACTTTTGGTTTGCCTAACTTGCCATCTTTTGAGACCTCTCTCTCATCACAAAACTTTAACACCAGTTCATACAACTGCTTTTCTTGTAGAGATAACTCAAACTCTTGAGTAATAGAATATCTATCTGTGTAGCGGATATATTCTAGCACTTGTTTGCGTAGTGTTCTTGTAACTATTGTTTGCAGTCTTTCGGCTAGTTCTTTGCTGTTGTCTTTATTGATGTAACTATCCTTAAAACTCTCTAAGTTTAAGAATAAGTTTGAGTCAACTATGCTTGCCAGTGAATACAAATCAAGCAAACTATTTTGCATTGGAGTTGCTGTAAGCAAAATCTTAAATGTATCTTTGAATACACTAGCAACGCTTTGATCTATCTTATTGCTTTCGGTATATAGATTTCTTAGTTTGTGAGCCTCATCAATAACCACTAAATCCCAATTGATTGCCCTTAATTCTTTTTGGTGATTATAGCAAAAGTTATAACTACATATACAAACATTCTTACCAAACTCTATTACCTTATCTCCATCGCCCAATACTTGCGTTGGTAAATAAAACTTGTTTGCCAACTCCTCCGCCCACTGCTCTTTTAGCGTTGACGGCACAACAATTAAAATATTCTTACCTTTATTGCTTGTTGATTGAGAAATATCATCTTCTGAAGTCTGCTCAGTATTACTTTCTAACTGTCCACTCTCAACTTTCAACGCTCACCATCATGCCCTTCCGCCCACATTTGTGCAATCACAATACTTGCTTCAATGGTTTTGCCAAGTCCAACCTCATCACTTAATATTCGACCACGACTGTACGGATTATCTAATACCTCAACCGCCGCAAACACTTGATGTGGATTTAAATCCACACTAGCATCAAGCAAAATACTAGACAATCTCTCAATCCCACTCCCACCACGTCTAAGCAATCTCATAGCATATTTGGCAGTGACTGCGTTGGTGATGGATATATTTTTAGTATTATTTTTGATGTCTTCTGTGTGATGTAACATTGAGAATATTATATCATTTTTCAACACAAAAGTCTACTTACCTCAAACATCAAATGGCGGTAATACATTTATCAAGTCTATAAATCCTTTGTAATTATGCTTAACATTCTTTAAGCCATCTAATTTATTATATTCTCTTATTAAATCCTTTACTGTTTGTGATGGGGTTTTAAAGCATATATATTGATAAGCTTCATTCATAATAAGCGTGTTTAAATATATAGTTTCGCTCTCATTTAATTTTTGAACCTTGTAATTATACCTATCATTTGGACTAGCAAATTTAATAAGGGCTTCTTCTTGTGTCATTTTATCCAAACTAGCATATATCTGCCTTTCGTTTACATAGGTATTTTGTGGGAAAGACAAATACTTTGATAAAATTGGCGAATATAATTCTTGTGAATACTTCCACAATGGGCTTACAAACGCTATTAGTAAATTTGATGACATTGGTGTAAACATAATGGTATCAAAAAGCATTCCTCCTTCGTCTTCTCTCATTCTATAAGCATTTTCAAATACTTTGTCACTAATGTTATCTACACCAAAATATAATTTTGATATCTCTTTTGCTGTTTTCATAAAGTCATTTTTATCAAGTTTAAGAGAATACATAGGCACTCGCTCAGTAAGTGGACCGCTATCATTTAAGACGAATTCATAATCTGTACTAAAAAACATTAAAAAACTAGAATGTATAATTTGAGCATTTATTTTAATGCCTACCATATCTTTATTCCCGAGCAATGCTTTCCAATCCGCATCTGTGTCCGCATCTAAAATAGTTGTTATTTCTCTTTTCCAAAAATCCAATACACTTTCATCATTTTTTATACTGCAATCAGATAATAAGGCTTTATCTTTGGGAGGATGGCTATATAAACTCATGTTTTTCAAGTTTCTATACTGCTGTATTAAGAAGTATTTCTTTATCAACAACAGTTCCTTGCGGTTAATTTGTATGTCTGTACTTGAATTAGAAACCAACCTCTCAATAAGATTAAATCCAGGAACTTCTATTTTCTCATTCAACTTCTTTTCCAATGCTTTTATGTCATCATTATTTACATCGTATATATTTTTAGCATAAAATATACTGTCAGTATTTCTATACTCCGCAGTAAATTTATTCAAGTCTAGCAAGCATACTTTATATTTGCCATTTTTACATTGTCTTGCAAAATTGTTTATTAATTTCTTTTGTACATAATGTTGATTTTCATGTGCAGGCATATTGCATATATTATATCATTTTTGAACAAAAAAGTCCAGCAACGCACTTGCTATTTTTGCCAATTTTGATTTCAAAAAACTTTTGATTATTCAGTAATTCCAATCACCCAACACTCCTACCCTACGAGGGAACGAAAAGTACTTTTTTGGTTGTGGCTTTATATTAAGACAAATTTAATTCAACTAGATTTTGCGACAATCAAATACTGCTATCAATCTGCCTAAAACTCCACCATAAACCTTGAAAAACTTGAATAATTGCCACAAATAACATAAAAAAAGAGATCAACTAAGCCTCTTAAAACTAAGACTTAGTTGACCTGCGTTGTGGAACAAGGGGACAATACGCAGGTTTTTGATTTATAACTTGATTTTGCGAATACAATCTAACCTTGTCTACCAACTCGTCTATCAAAATTTGCGAACAAATATTTTCCATTATTGTAAGCACCAATACCTAAAAATCCATTACTCCAAGTATATCCTTGATGACTCCATGAACCGTTGTCTATATTGTTTGTATTGAAACTACTTGTACTATGACCAATAATTGTTCCAATGCGTGCCTCTACTGTTAGTTGATTTCTAACCTCTA
>JAITUJ010000090.1 GCA_031286385.1 Clostridiales bacterium
TTGGCCAAAAAGTCAGCTGCTGACATGGCAGAACGCATGGCCTCTAAGCCTACTGTCACCGCTTCATTATCTGTCATTGCACCTATGTGTTCTAGCAATGATTCTATCCCTGCCCTCACACCATTGGCGGCAAACTCGTCGGCCACTCCCATAGCGTTTCGTACGGTTTCTAACCCTATCGTCATTGCCTCATTATCTGTCATTGCACCTATGTGTTCTAGTAGCAAGTCTACACCTGCCTTCACCCCATTATTTGCAAACTCGTCGGCCACTCCCATAGCCGTGCGGGCAATTTCCATCGCTTTGGCGGCATTGCTATTCTCCCACATCGCTGAACTGTATCTTGACAGTGACTCTGCCATCTGACCAAATGACAGCGTACTCAACTTGCCAGCCTCGCCTATTATGTTTGCTGTATTTTGCACAACCCCTTGTATTTGTTCAAATTTTTTAATTACTTCTTCACTGTTCAGTGACATACCCATTATCTCTTCCATTTAAAAGTCCTCTTTGTTGATTCACTCTTTGTTTTTTTACATTCTTTACCCATTTTCACTTATCAAAAATTTCTGCTCTCTCAATACATTTAAACCTTTCAATGGCTTTTAAGCCGTCTTCAAATGACTGTTTAAAAGATTTTTTGTTGTGCAGTTGTTTTATCAGCTCATTGGGATTTTTGGCTTTTTTACCACCGTTCATGTAATACGCACAATAGTATCCAGTCAGAATTGCTTGAACAGTGTGTTGCATTTGTTTTTCTTGATGTACTTTTATACAGATATTGTACTCCCACAATTCTAGGTCCCAAATCTCACTCGGTTTTAAGCCAGCTAGCACGCCCGTTTTTGTTATTTGAATCCAATCAAAAACACAGTCATTTTTGGCGTCTATTATCTCATCTGACTTTGCAATTTGTGGGTGCGTTGCAACTTTTTTTCTAGTTTGTCTTGAACCTCCTGTTCTGTTAGTCCTGGATATTGAAGTGCGTATATATATTGCTCTAAATATTCCATCAGGTCACCCAAACCTACAAAGCTATCGCAGAGTTCGGCAAATGCGTTTTCTGTCATGTCTAAGTTGGCTTTTTTTACACCGACATATAGCATTTTTATTTGCTCTTCTATCTTCATATTGGAAAGACTGTTTATGACTTCAAAAAAAGATTTTCCAAAAGTTTTTTCTATCTCTTTGATTGTGCCCAAAGTAGTTTTAATCTCATATTCTCTATCTAATTTTATATACATTTTTGTTTCCTTAAAATTTAACCATCCAAGACCAGTTGACTAGGGATTACTAGCCCACGCTATACCTAGTCACTGTCTTTTTTGTTTTGATTTTTGTTGTTACTCTTTACCTGGAAAAGTCAATTCTCCTACGCCGGAAATGGATATAGAGATGTTGCCTTTATCTTCGGCTGACAAGTCTACGCTCAATGTTTCTATCAAGCCGTTTCCGCTAAACTTTACAGGCTTGTCCTCATTGCTATCTAGATAGAACTCACACTCTACTGGACTACCACTGTGCATAGCTGTGAATATAGCTTCGTGACTTTTGCCGTCATTACCAAATACTACTGTACCGTCAGCACTGGCAGTCCAGTTGCCTTGACCTGCCCTTTTATCTTTGTAGCGTTCACCAAGGCGTGATACCTCTATGACTTCCATAGAATCTTCTACACTCCAATTACTAATGTACGCTACGTCATTGTCGCCTATTTTCACTTTACCTGTTATTCCTGTATACATACCAGTCTCCTTAAATATTTTTTTGAGTTTACTTCTTTAAAATAAATTTTAAACCACCTAAATTTTTTGTCAGTGTTTATAAAAACTTTTGGCACATTTATATTTAATCTAATCCCCTCTATTCTATAGGGACAAAAAGTATCACTCAGACAAGGTATTTTCAGAAAGTTTATTGAAATATTTTTTAAGTTTCTTTAAAATTACCTGAATTCGCTGTTGAACTGCTTGCTTGCTTACGCCAAAGTACCCTGCCATCTCTACACTGTCCATATCTTGAAAGTAGTAGAGTTTTAATATTTTTTGCTGTTCTTGTGTCAATTGTTGAATTGCATTTTTCAAATTGTCTATCTGCAAATCCTTTTCTTGACTTTCAATTTTACTTATCAAAATATATTCGGGGTTATACTCATTGCTGCAAATTTCATTTAAGCAGTCATCTTGTGTCCAGTGTCTGCTCACTTGCTTTTTTTGAACGCCATCTGCTCTGTCAAGTTTTGCAATTTCGGCATCTATCTCTTTTGTAACTTCTATTTCAATATTTTCTTTACCATTGAAATATTTTATTTTAACCATGCTTTGTTCTCCTTTTGTATTGAGGAAAAATTTACAAATTTATTGTTGTTATTTGCAGAATATTGTTGCTTTTTACACAATAGTGTGATACAATTATACATATAAAACTTGTCCGACAATACGGATACCATTTTACTACTATAAAAAAATAATATCATGACACAAAATTACAGTAGGTGACATGAGCTGACAAAAATTATGGAGTTTTCACAATTTGCCAACATACTAAAAAGATATAGCTCGACTACAAACATTGCAAATTTTGTAGTTGAGCTTGTAGATGAGATTATGGAAGACGACTTTAATATCAGAAACCCCTTGTCCAATCTCGGGCAAAATATGCTGGAAGGAATTTTTAGTGGTCGTCGTCAGATTTCAAAATCAAACGCAAATGCCATCAAAAAAAATTTGGATAAGGCGCGTTTTGAGCTTTACATTGACAAAATATCACCAGATGCAAGGACTGAACTTTGTCACATTTTAAAGAGTTATGTGGGTAGTGATGCGACTTTTGATAATATTGCATCAAAATGTGCAAATTTATTTGCTGACATAATCACTCACATTGCAGACAAAAATACAAGATATTCTGATAATCTTATCCATGAGTTTGCTGTTGACCAAAATATAAAAGAAAACTCACTTTCTTACGAAACAATTTCTCTACTGTTGGCAGAGGTTTGTCTATGTTGTCCTTTATGTGGTGCTGACTTAGTGCGTAAAATAGGAATGAGTGCTGTTGCCAATTATGCATTTGTAGATATTTATCCACTTTATCCAACCAAGGAACAATCCATGCAACTTGGTGCAATTAAAGTACCAGATTGCGATTTGAGCACAATTGAGAATAAAATTGCGTTGTGTCGTCTGTGTGAGAGTGAATATCTTTTTACATTTTCAAAATCACTTTATGACAAAATGCAAGTACAAAAACACAATGCAAAACTGATATTTGAGGCAAAGTCTCATATATTTGGACTCAATATTGAAAATGAACTGACCAATATTGTCCATAGCTTGACTTCATTGACAAACGAACAATTGAGTAATTTATTAAATTATCAACCTACAAAAGTAGAAAGTAAAATTTATCCTAAATATTCCTTGTTAAAAAATCAAATTCGCTGGGATATAGTGCAGTACTATAACTATATAAACGATTTATTTGCACAGCAATCATCTGCCAAAGTAAACAAGCTATTGAAAACTGTCCAGTATGCTAGTGATTCTTTTATAGATAGTGGTCTAGAACAAACTGTTGTCTTTGAATGTATGACCAAATGGATATCCAACAAAACGGATACAATAGACATAACAGCTTGTAGGATTATGACTTCGTACTTTGTGCAAAATTGTGAGGTATTTCATGAAATTTCCCAATAAGGTCATTTCATTTAACGAAAGTATTATTTCTAAATTTGCTTTGATTTTAAATACTTTAAAAGAAAAAGGATATACAGCCATTGAACTTTTTCATTTAATGTGTGAGCAAGACATTGACATACCCAATTTCATAGATATTCTTGATTGTTTATTTGCACTCAACAAAATTACTTTTGATAAAACTGACAGACTTCAATATGTTAAATGAAATTATTTGCGATAAATTTATTAGTTACAGTAAACCTCGTGGAGCAATCAACTTTCACAAGGGTTTGAATATTATACAAGAACAAGGTGAGGAAATTAATTCTGTTGGCAAATCAACTTTTTTGTTGGTTATTGACTTTGTCTTTGGCGGTGATGACTATGTAAAAGTTAAAAACATTGTACAACATGTTGGTCAACATATTATCAAATTTAGCTTTATTTTTAATGGCATCAAGCACAACTTTTCTCGAAATACTCAAAATAGTGAAAAAGTTAATATCTGTGACGAATATTATAATATTATACGAAGTATAAGTATTGATAAATTTAGAACCATGTTGTCAGAGCTCTACTCTATATCGCTAAAAGATATAACTCTTAGTGATATTATAGGGTGTTATTTTCGCATTTACGGCAAAGAAAATTTTAATGTTCAACTTCCACTTGCAAGATTTAACGCTGAATCAAAGAAAAACTCTCTAATTACCTTTATGAAACTTCACAATTGTTATACACCGCTATCTGCATACAATGACGATTTAAAACAAAAGAAAAAACAGATGGAGGCATTTAAAAAAGCTAGTAAGTATGGATTTGCAACAGCTATAAAAGCAGGAGAATACAAGGAAAATTGTAAGAAAATAGAGCAACTCAACACACAGCTACAATCTCTTGCTAAAATAGGATTGGATGATATTCTCAACTTGTCACAAGAGCAAGCCAGAATGCTTGCAGAGTGCAAAGTGCGTTTAGATATTTTAATGAGAAATAGAAAAAAATTGTGGATACAGTACTATGCAATAAAAAACTTAACCATTGTGCGCAAGTTTCCCACTGTTGATGATTATCAGGAATTGTGCAATTACTTCCCTTATGCTAATTTGAAAAAATTAAATGAAATTGAAAACTTTCATAAAAAAATGTGTGATATACTTGCAGAAGAGTTCTCAGTATCTATGTCGACTATCTTACAACTGATAGAGCACACTACTCGGGATATTGTTTTAGTGGAAAAAGAAATGGAGAGATTAAGCATACCAAAACGAGATTTAAGAGTGACTTTTGAGACATACGCAAACTTAAAGCAACAAATGGAGGCACTCAACAATCAAAATCAGTTGTATTTAAAAATTAAAAAATTGTCAAAATCAATAAGAGAGCAGAGAGAAAATTATGCTAGTCTAATTATTAAAAAGACATCAACAATACAAAATTTATTGAATTCCAAAATTAAAGAATTGAACTATTTTATCTACGAAGATGACTTTATTGAGCCTGTTCTAAGTATAACAAGTCTAAAATCATACTGTTACAGAGCTTTAAAAACAATTGAAACGACATCAAATTATAAGAACCTTATTCTTTGGGACTTAGCAACACTCAATGTATCTCAACTCCCTGCCATAGCTCACGATACAGTTATATTAAAAAATATAGACACCAAATATACTGGTAGAATCATTGAATTATACAACAGGCACACAAAGCAGGTTTTTGTTGCATTTGATAGAACGGTAACTTATCCTCAAAATGTACAAACTATTATTAATAAAAATACAGTTCTAAACTTATCTACAAGAGGGAATGAACTATTTGGACATTCATGGTCCATCAATAAAAGTATTAAAGCCGTTTAAAAAAGCTATTTATTTTAAAACCTACAATGGTTTATTACCCAAAATTAATGTCAGCCACCCTCCTATCATGGAAATCAATATCACAAACAAAGCCATATACAAAATCTTGCTGTATATATATTTTGTTTCAAATAATAGACAAGAAGATGACCCATACCTAAAACATCTTTGAGCTGAAAGGTATAAAAATATCGTGTACGCTACAAAAACAGTGTAAAGCAAAACAAAAAATGGTATTAAAGCCAGTATGACAACCAATAGTCCACCTGTCCCAAACAATCTAAAAATGAGTGATACCGTAACACCAAATGTATATACTCTATGTATCAATATGAGTATAGAAATAGGTGAACTAAAATAATGTAGACTACATAGATAAATCAATAACATTACAAATAAATTGGTAAAAATTTGTGCTAATATGTAACTGTACTGACCATACGATACGAGCATCTTGTAATATGAGTTATTGTATTGATTTAATGCAACAACGGGATTATGTGCAATAATCCCTGCGCGCAACCCAACTATGAGTGTAACTATAAATAGTATTACCGCAAAAATGTACTTTTTGCGGTTGCAAGCAATGTGTTCTTTTATATCTTCTATTATGCCATGTTTGTTTACAAAAACCAAATTCATGGTATAGATTTATGCTAATTTTGGACAAATTATGACAAAATATTTTTTACACTTCTAGTTTTCATACATCCAATCTAGATAAATTCCATACCCTCTTGTAGGGTCATTTAAAAACACATGAGTCAATGCACCTACTACTTTGTCATTTTGAATGATTGGACTACCACTCATACCTTGCACTATACCCCCTGTTTGTTCCAAAAGTCTCTTATCTGTCACCTTAATTACCATGCTTTTATCCGAAGTTTTCTTTTGATTGATTACTTTGACAATTTCTATATCATATTCATCTGCCTTATCTGTCACAGTAGATACAATTTTAGCTTTTCCTGGTTTCACAGTAAATCTACTACCTACGTCAAAAACTTGTTCATTTTCTATACCTGTCATATCACCGAATACGCCAAATTTGTTATTGGAATGAATGTTTCCGATTTTAGCATCATTGGCACTAAAAATGCCTTTCAATGACCCTGCCTTGCCTTGCTCTCCTTTATTTACGCCTAAAACCTTAGCATGACATATAGTACCATCAAAAACGGGAAAGATAGTGTTTGTATCATTATCTATAACAGGATGACCCAATGCACCAAACCTCCCATCTAATCTAATATAACTGACAGTACCTAATCCTGCAACTTTATCTTTGACCCACGCTCCCAACTTGTGTTCATTGTTTGTAGCGTCAAAAAAAGGTTGAGTTTGCACTTCCAATAACTTACCATCTCTTTCTAATGTCAAAGACATATTATTGCCTTCACAGGTCTTTAAATAATCTAGAACATTTTGTACTTTTAAAATATCTTTTCCATCAATTTTTTTTATTATATCACCTTTTTTTAATACAAAATTATTTTTTAAACCTTGTTCCGTTCTTACATTCCCGTTATCTATTACCAACACGCCATTGCTTGACATGGATATACCTATGACTTGACCACCTTTAAATACTTTGCGATTTGGTTGAACTTTTACTTTTACCCTTTTAATTGGGAAAAAACCAAAAGCTTTTACATTTATTACGCCCTCTGTTGTACCATCTAGATTGACATTAGACAATAGATTGTAGTCAAATTGCAAATTTCTTTGTGAAAGAGAAGTTAAGTCACTGTACGATAAATCAACAGAATTAGGTAAACTGTCAACAAAACTCAAAGGCAACTGAGCAAATACTAAGATAAACGCTACAATTACACAAACGCAAACAAATGCCAATGCCCTTTTAAAGTAGATGTTTTTCATATTCTTTTATATTGTGTATTTAGAACTTTTAATATGCAATATAAAATTGAAGATTTTAGACCATTTCATTTTTTGTTTTTAACTTTAATAAGACATCATAAATGTCAGAGCAACAGTACTCAAAATACTTAGCAACAGTAATATACTCATCAACACTGCCGCCAAATGGGTCAAAGACATCTTTACCGCCACTAATTTCGCTAAACAGGTACACATTATTATAATCACCAATAGCATTTTTATGTGAACTTGTCATACAAACTATCATATCAAACTGATGAATAAAATTGTAATCAAACTGCATGGAAACAAAATTATAACAATTAAAAGAGCTCATATCCATGTAAGTGGAATATTTTTCACTTTTTACATATCCTAACTTTTTTAATGCCAAAATGGCGTTAAATGACATATGAGAGCCAGATTTAACATTTATACCGCTACTAGATACAGTGACATCCAATTCTTTTTTTGACCTGCAAAAGGCTTTAAATATTACTTGTGCCATTGGGGATCTACAAGTATTGCCTGTACAAATAAACATTACAGATGCTTTTTTTCTCAGTTTTCTTTGTCTTTTTTTAATGGACATAATTATAAAATTTACTCTACTTTGATGCCTTGATTATCCTATTATTTATCGCTCTACCTATCCCTTTATCACTTACACCAATGGCAATAATGGATTGATACTTTTTTTCACACTCTCTAAAAATACTAAACAAATTTTTTGCATAGCACTCAATACTGCCCATATTGATGTGTTCAAAATTTGTCAAATCTAATTTGACTTCGTCGTGCGTTAAAATAACAGTATTTTTATTGTTATGATAAATTTTTGTTAAACTGCTCAAAGTCAATTTATTAAATGCTACGTAATCAACTTTTATGTTTGGAGCATAGTGCCTGTACTTTGTACCTGGACACAAGACTCCGTTTTCTATACTGCTTGCAATTTTTATGTTGGGCAGTGTGTCTAATAATGTGCTTGTCGGCAGGCTTCCCAACCTTAATACAGTAGGATGTTCTCCACTCATATCCACAATAGTAGATTCCAATCCAAATTGACAGTCATCTTCACTTTGCAAAATAAATTTAATTTTACCATTTAAATCTTCCATTACATGTTTTGCACAAGTAGGACTTGGTCTAGTAGAAGTATTGGCACTGGGTGCAGCGAGTGGGAATCCCGTTGCTGTCAATAGTTTTATTGCCACCTTATTGTCAGGCACTCTCACCGCGACCGTATCCGCTCCTGCCGTCACAATGTAAGGTATTGATTGTTTTTTCTTTAAAATTAGCGTAAGCGGTCCAGGACTAAACCTGTATAAAAGTTTATATGCATCGTCACTAATGTATGCAGCTATGTCACGGACATCTTCCACACTAGGCACATGTACAATCAATGGATTGTCTGGTGGTCTGTTTTTTATTTTAAATATTTTGCTGACAGCTTCTGTGTTAAAAATATTTGCACCCAAACCATAGACAGTTTCTGTTGCAAACGCAATAACTTCGCCATCGAATAGTTCTTTTGCACACAGCTCAATATTTGTTTCTGTCGGCAGTAAAATTTTTGTATTGTACATAATGGTTTCTTTGTGTTTTTAATTTACATTTCTTGTCAATAATTGCTTATATGAAAGTAAAAAAAAAATTACACTTATCGCAGACAATGGATATCCTGTTTATAAATCTAGCAATTTTTGCACTTGTTTTTATTTGGACAAGAGTAAAAACAAAATTTTGGACTAGTTTATTTATGTCCACAATATCTACCATGTGCGTGTGGGCCATATTGAAAATTAGATCAAACAAAAAAAAAGCAGGTCAGTTAGAGCCTTCGCTCGTCACACATATGCAAGAGTGCATCAACCAGTTGATGTTGAACTTGCCAAGTCAAACATTGGATTTTTTTGTGCAATTACTACAAAAAAAACTTGAAAATGTCACAAAGCACGAACAATGTATTTTAGTTAAGCACAATGAGATTACAACAGCAGTATTCAACTTTATACTTCCAGGTAAACTTACAGAAGAGCAACTGTGCAGTTGCTTTTGCGTAGCAAATTCTCTATCAGCACAAAAAATACTTATACTTTCCGCACATGGTCAAACCATACAAACCAAAACTCTGGCCGCACACTTGCCGTTGTTGAAAGTTGATATATACAAAGATACACAAGTATACAACATGATGAGAGCATTTAATCATTATCCAACTATAATACTAAAACTAAAACAATCTGTCACTCCAAACAAGTTGACTCTTATTAAGTCAGCTGTTGCACCAAAAAACGCAAAAAGATATCTAATACTTAGTTTTGTATTTATAATTTACGCTTACTTTTTTGGCAATGCAACCTACTATCTAGTATTTGCATGCATTGCCATATGTTTTAGTATTGCGTGTAGACTGAAACTTGTAGAAAATTAAATAAACAAAACGATTTAATTATGAGACATTTTATCATTTTCATCCATTTGCTTGCTACTTTTTAGCTTTTCAATTTCTTCCCTATGTGCTTGTGCCAGTTTATTTTGTTTGTCACTCAACTTTATTACACTAAAAAGCGTCAATCCAAAAACAAAACAAACCACACTAAACCACAACAACTTACCTTCAAAGATTTCATTGTCAAATAAATAAATAAAGAAACTAATGGTAAAAGCTAACATAAAAAACAAAGCCACCCACGCCGTAAATATTCTCAATTTGCTATTCATAGTTAAATAATACCACACAAATAAATATTTGTCAAATAAACTACTACAAGCTTTATGCAAGTTCACTCACTGATTTCCATATGAGTTTTAATAAAATCAACCGTATCATTATTGTATATTGCTTTACGCATATTTGTCATCAAGTTTATCAGGTATCGTAAGTTGTGCACGCTTAAACAGCGTCCTCCCAAAATTTCGTCCACATTAAACAAATGCCTCAAATATGCTTTACTAAAATTTTTGCAACAATAACAATCACAACTTGGATCAAGCGGCGAAAAATCTGCTTTGTACTTATTATTCTTAACGACTATTTTACCTTGGCTACTAAAAGCCGTCCCATTGCGTGCTATTCGTGTAGGTAAAACACAATCACACATATCAATACCTCTTGCGACAGCTTGTATCAAACCATGCGGATTACCCAAACCCATAAAATATCTAGGCATATTTTGTGGCAAGTGCTCTTGCATTTTTAATAGCATATCAAGCCAAATTTTTGTAGGTTCGCCGACAGAAAATCCACCAATTGCCAATCCACACTTAGCAAACGGAAGCGTTTCTCTCAATGAGTGCATTCTCAAATCCATAAAAAAATTCCCTTGTACTATGGGAAACATTATTTGATGTTCTTTAAGCTCAATTTTAGCGCACTCTTCCAACCAGTTAAGTGTGCGAATTGTTGATTTTTGTGCCTCAGAGTAACTTATACCGTACTCACTGCAATGGTCAAACGCCATGACTATATTTGCACCCAGAGAGCGCTGCGATTGCATGGCAAGTTTTGGTGAAAAAAAGTGCTTTGAACCATCAATATGACTGGAAAAATGTACCCCATCTTCTGTTAATTTTCGCAAACTATTTAGACTAAAAACTTGATACCCTCCACTATCTGTAAGTATTGGTTTATCCCAGCCCATAAACTTGTGTAGTCCTCCTGCTGCTTCTACGATATCAACTCCTGGACGCAAGTATAGGTGATAGTTGTTTGCTAAAATTATTTGTGCTTGTACTTGATGCAACTCTTGTGGGCTAAGGGATTTGACAGTCGCCCTTGTGCCTACAGGCATAAATACTGGCGTGTTGATTATGCCATTTGGAGTTATCAACTCTCCTACTCTCGCGCCAGTATACTTACAAGTATGCAAAACTTTAAAAGAAAATTTATTTTTCATGAATTCATTTTTTGTGATATTCTCAACTTTTTAAAAAAGAAAGATTGTTTGTTAATCATACCACAAAACCACAAAAATGTCAACTCACGGTTTTTATATAAAGTATCCCATTCATCTCGCGCAATTTTATACTTAAATCAGCGTAGCATAGTAAAACAAATTAACACAAATTTAAAAATTTACATACTTTGTAATAGAGGTAAAAAGTGAGTTTGATGAGAGTACCAGATTGTACGTGCAAATGTTTTTGCCATGACAATAAAAATGATTTCTGCAATAATCATTGCAACGACAAAACTTTAAATAATTGTAGTAACAATACCTTGTGCCATACACAAAACTGTAAATGCAATAGATGTAAAAATTGTAGTAGCTTTTGCGATTTCTGTCACTGTAACAGTGATAATCAAGACAATTGCAGACTGACAAGTAGTGAATATCTACAAGCAACGCTGACAGATGATTCTAGTATTTTGATTGCACCAGGTAAAATAGTTCCATTTGACAAAGTGACCTCACAAGTAGGTAATAAAATAGTTCATCAATTTGATGGAAGTTTTTTACTAAAAAAAGCAGGTGTATATCAAATACATTGGAATATCGCAATTGATGGTAGTGACAGTTCACCTTATTTACTTTTAGGTATTAAGGAAAGTGAACAGATTATTCACAAAGTAGTTACACCTGTATCACTCAAACAAGCAAGTGGTTTCGCACTCATACCCGTACAAACTGCCACTCCTATATCTCTTGTAAATGCTGGCACAGACACCATACGGTTGTCACCAATTAGTCCGTCTGCCAACATGATTATTACCTCGTTAAACTAAATAATTTTAGGAGATTTTATGTATAATTATATTCAACTCGGTCGTACTATGGCAGGTTCGATACAACCAAATAGTGAAGTACTATTTGATTCTTTGATAATGAATGATGGCAGTCAAATCAGTTATAATCAAGAGACGGGTCACTTCACTTTTGGTGTAGGAACTTATCATATAAATTGGTTTGTAACACAAATGACCGGGCTTTCTACAAATGGTTCAAACTATATATTTACACCCTTACCGTTACCCGTAGGCAATAGTCCATCTGCTGGATCAAACCACATCAAAATATCTTCCACAAGTGGCACACAAATCATCAGCATTCAAACTGATGCGCAAAGAATACAAGAATATGCACTTGTAAATATATCTGACGATGCTGCCGTTTTATCTGATATAGTACTGTCCAAAGCGGGTATAACCATTCACCAAATAGTTGACCCTACAACAATATTAGAGAGTATACCCAAAGGACACTTATACTCTCAAAATCCAAAAGGCGGTAGACTAAGTATTGGTAGCAGTGTAAATTTCTCAGCAGAAAACAGTGTAAATCTCAAAGATGGACTTGGAATAGTAAATTTTGGCGGATATGCAGATAGATTTTATCTTAATCAATCTGGTCTATATCTAGTTAACTATGAAATAGTAATAGGTGCGTCAGACACAAATCATGTGATAGAGTTTAGGGCATTAGATACAACTAATTCGCAAACACTTCACATAGCGAGAGGTGTAAGTCCACTAGGCACAATTGTAGGGAACTTCCAAATAGTTAAACCGATGATTCCATTGACAGCTACTCATTTTACTATACAAGAAGTTGGTGGAGATAATGTTGATTTTAGTGAAGCTAGTATAACCATCACTCAAATAACAAGATACGCTCCAAGATATCAAGATGATGCTGGTGACGTTGGCACTGATGGATAAAAATTTAACCATCATTTCACCTATTGATATAATATAACAAAAAATACAATCACACTATAACATATTCATTGTAGTGTGATTGTATTTTTAAAAAACAGACAAAGCTTAATATATAAGTTTTTATCATGTTATCAACATACCGTCACCAAAGCTAAAAAATTTATACTTTTCAGAAACTGCCAATCTGTACAAATCCATAGTCTGTCTGTGCCCTATAAACGCACTGACTAGCATGATTAATGTGCTTTCAGGTAAATGAAAATTGGTTATCAAAGCGTCCACAATTTTAAACTTAAAAGGAGGATAAATAAAAATTTGCGTATCACTATTTTGAGGTATAACTTTACCAAATTTATCTATTGAACTTTCTAAAACTCGTACACTCGTAGTACCGACTGCAATGACTCTTCTGCCCTCAAACTTTGCATTATTGATAATTTGTGCAGCTATGTTATCCATCTCAAAGTGTTCGCTATGCATAGTGTGATCCGCTAATTTATCTGTCTTAACTGGTCTAAAAGTGCCCAAACCAACTGTTAAATTTACCATGGCTATTTGCACTCCTTTGCTTGCCAATCTGTCTATTAAATCTTTTGTAAAATGCAAACCAGCGGTCGGAGCGGCTACACTGTCCCCTCTGCTCTTAGCATAGACCGTATTGTAGCGCTCTTTTTCTTTTAGTTCAGCCTTGATATAGTGCGGCAATGGTGTCTGTCCCACTTTTTTTAAAACAGATTCAAAATCACCTTGAAACTCAAATTGCATGAGTCTATTGTCATTTTGTCTTTGTTGCAAAAATACCCCGTTTAAACAGTTATCAAATGTGACTGTTTGACCACATTTAAATTTTTTTGCATTTTTTACTAGAATTTCCCATACTGTGAAATTTTTCTTACTTTTTTCCTGTATTTTTGAAACACTATTTTTATCGACAGAATCAGCGGACACTGCTTTATGCAGTAATACTTCTACACATTTTCCATTTTCTGTCTTACCCTTTAAAAGCGCAGGCAAAACTCTTGTGTTATTTAAAACTAGAACATCACCACTTTTAAAGTAATCTACTATATCAAAAAAATGTCTATGTTCTATGCTTTTAGTCAGTCTATCATACACCAACAGGCGGGAGTTGTCTCTCTTGTCAAGTGGGATTTGCCCAATCAGCTCCTCTGGCAAGTCATAAAAAAAATCAACTTTGGTTAACATCTGCACTCCAAAAAAACTAAAATTAAAAACTCAACTGCTCACTCTTTTTAACAGCTTGTCCTAGATGCAAAAAACCTGCCTGCGTGACTATGCGTCCACGCGGCGTCCTAGAAATAAATCCAAGTTGTATTAAATATGGTTCTATTACGTCTTCAATGGTGACAGTCTCTTCATTGCAAGCAGCAGCAACCGTATCTAATCCAACTGGACCTCCATCAAATTTGTGTATGATGCATTCCATGACTTTTCGGTCCACAATATCCAGACCCAACTTATCAACTTCCAATAAATCCAAACTATGTCTTGCTATCTCCAAACTTATATCGTTACTTTGATTTACTTGTGCAAAATCTCTAATGCGTTTTAACAATCTATTGGCTATGCGCGGCGTTCCACGACTGCGGCTAGCCAATTCTTCACTGGCGTCAAGTTGTATACTTACGCCCAAAATATCTGCACTTCGTCTAATTATCAACCCTAACTCTTTATCCGAATATGTTTCTAGTCTGCTGACAATTCCAAATCTGTCCCGCAAAGGTCCAGTTAACATTCCTGCCCTTGTCGTTGCACCAATAAGTGTAAAAGGAGGCAAATTCAACCTCATATTGCGTGCAGATGGACCTTTACCTATTATGATGTCAAGTGCAAAATCTTCCATTGCTGGATACAAAACCTCTTCTACACTGCGATTGAGTCTGTGTATTTCATCTACAAACAAAACATCGTACTTATTTAGGTTGGTCAAAATGGCAGCTAAATCACCTGGTCTTTCTATGGCAGGTCCCGATGTTATTTTAATATTGACACCCAATTCGTAAGCAATAATGTGACTTAGCGTAGTTTTGCCCAAACCAGGCGGACCATACAGCAATACATGGTCCAAAGCTTCCTGTCTTGTTTTAGTAGCTTCAATAAAAACTTTCATGTTTTGCTTAACTTTAGTTTGACCTATATATTCACTTAAAGTTCTCGGTCTTAGTGAAAGCTCCTCGTCACCTATATTTTCGTTTGTAATGATTCTCTGTTCCATTAGCATTATATTTGTTATTTAATGTAAGTAATTTTACTCTTGTCCAATTCTCTTTCCTTTCTTTTGGCTGTACCATAACCCATCAATATTGACAAATCGCACACAAAATCTTTTGGAAATTTTAAAAGTGAATACAGTTCATTGACATTCTTACCAGAAAAGCACAGTCTAGTCATACCACACATCAGTGTATTCAATCCAAGACTTGTAGCACAAAGTGCTATTGTTTGCAAAGCAATGCCACTGTTTACAGATGCAAGATTGACTTCATTATTAGGGCGTGCAATAAATACTGCGACAGGTGCATCATAAAAGATTCTACCCCCCACACTTTTTAGACGCTGGTAAACTGTAATGTCTTGTAACTTTGCATTTTCTAAAGCGATATTTTGCAACCTATCGAGTATCTCCGTATTTTGACAAACTACAAACTGCCAATTTTGGCTATTATAAGAAGAAGGACTGGTTAGCGCGGCTTGCATTATTGTATCCAAATTATCATCACTTACAGGTTTATTTTTATCAAAACCTCTGCAAGAATATCTACTATAAATATTTTTGATGGTTTCATTGTCGTTCTTGTTCATGAAAACTCCTTTTATTTAATAATTATTATTTTGCTCTCAAAGCCAGACCTATGATTTGCTCTGTACTCAAACCATTTGCATCAAAGCTTTGCAACATTTTATCCACTTCACTATTTTTAAACCCCAATGCATTGAGTGCAAGTTTTGCTTCTTGCATTGCATAACTGCCTTTGGGTATACTAAAATCACTACTTTGCCCCTCTACATCTTGTGTTATCTTATCTTTAAGTTCCAACAAAATTCTTTCCGCTGTCTTTTTGCCTACACCTTTTATTTTTGATAAAACTGAAATGTCTTTATGTACTACGGATAAAGCCAAATCGTGCAAGCTAACGCCACTAAGTATGCCTACTGCTGTTTTATTGCCAATGCCACTGATATCTGTTAACTTGTAAAACATCGTTTTTTCTTGACTATTTGCAAATCCAAACAAACTCATGTCGTCTTCTTTTACTGCAAGGTGTACAAACATCTTTATATTTTCATTTATTTTACAACTACTTAAAGCATTTTCTGTGACAAAAATACGATAACCAATACCACAACATTCTAAAACCACTACATTTTTGTCTATATCAACAATAGTGCCACGAATAAACTCGTACATAAAACTCCTAAATGTCTTCCTTCCAAATTTGTCTAGCAAATAAAATTGTTCTAAGTTTTAATTTATTGCTTAAAATTGAAATAAAAGGGTGAACTAGGCAAGCGTGTAAAAACCAACCCAACAGTGTTAAAACTATCATCAAAAAAGCATAGCGATCAAGGTCAAAATAAAGTACAATTCCCAATACAAATCCAGCGGTCATAAAAATTAAACAAGAAATGCTGGACAATATATTGTGAATAATACTAAATTTGTTTTTGACCAAGTATTTTTCCAGTTCTAGCCTTTTTGCATAGTTTTTGCTATCTTTATGGATGTCCTTTACTTGTTGCTTTAAAACATTGTGTATCAGCCAAAGTACTATATACTTAACCAACAACACAAACAAAATCAGCACAGCACTTGCACCAATGCAAAACACTTGCAAACTAAATCTATCAAGTGAATGTCTTCCAAAAAAAGATACAGTACCCGTAATAAAAACACCTGTGACTACCCAAAAATAAGCTGACCTTTGCAACCTTAAGATATCCAAAAGCTGTTTTAATCTACTTTCTATTGGAATAATGTAGCCTATATACTCTTTTTCCAAAAGTATACTATGCAACATATCACCGTTGCTCACCAATAATTTGTCGCCATTTGACAGTATGTTTTGTTTTATATTGTTTACCAAACTATAATTCTGCATACCAAACTGTCGCTCTGCATTTGATTGGGAAAATTCAAATCCTGCATATACAAAAGCTAATGCAATCAAAGATACAATCATGACATTCCCATAAGCTTGATTTTCTGCATTAGAGCTTAAATATACCATCAAACTACCTAAACTTGACATCAATAAAACGACTACAAGTACAATTGATTTGTAAAAAATTAGTTTCAATATCTGCGGACAAAATTTTGTAAAGTTTTGCCCAAAATGCTCTGTACTGTAATATATTTTTTGCTTGTCATTTTTTTTAACAAACTTGTGTAGTGAAACATAAAACCTCCATTGCACAACAGAAATTAAAGCGACACATAAAAAAGCAAAAAAGAAATTGAAATAGTAGTTTATTATTTCAAGATTCAAAAAAATATGTGGAACCAAAATAAATACAAGCACCAGCCAAAACATATTTTCACATAAATGCTTTGTCTGTTGCTTGCCACTTATCGTTATTCTTTTGTAATCATCATCTACAAGATAATAGTACTCTACTCTATTTTTCATGACTCTATTTTAGATTTTCTGGATTTAAACATTCCAATTCTTTTATTACAAATATACCGTCCTTGCGTACTAACTTGTCATCAAAATAAATCTCTCCGCCACCATTCTCTTTGGTTTGAACAAATACAAGGTCCCAATGCACGGCACTGACATTGCCATTGTAAGCTTCGTCATAACACTGACCAGGTGTAAAGTGAATACTTCCACTTATTTTTTCATCAAATAATATGTCTCCGCAACCCTTTGTTATATATGGATTTACACCCAGAGAAAATTCTCCTACAAACCTTGCTCCCTCATCAGTATCAAAAATTTTATTTATTTTTTGACTGTCGTTTGCGTGTGCTTCTATAATTTTTCCATCTTTAAACTTTAATTTCACATTTTCAAACTTAAAGCCTTCCCTTATTGAGGGAATATTATAAGATATTACACCGTTGACACTATTTTTTACAGGAGCTGTGTAAACTTCTCCATCAGGGATATTGTGTTTGCCCGCACATTTCACTGCTGGAATATCTTTGATGCTAAAAGACAAGTCAGTCCCCGGTCCTGTTATTCTGACTTTATCTGTTTTTTCTAGAATTTTTTTCAAAGAATCCATTGCTTTACTCATTTTTGAATAATCTAGATTGCAAACATTAAAATAATAGTCCTCAAATGCATCTGTGCTAGTGTTCATCAATTGAGCAAAAGAAGGTGATGGGTATCTCAAAATGCACCAACGCGTTTTCTTTACCCTAATTTCACTGTGAACAGGGTGAGAGTAATACTTATTGTATATTTCCATCTTTCCACTTTCTACGTCACTAGTCTCATAAGAATTTTCCGACCCTCTAATCCCTATATAGCACTGCATATCTGCCATGCGCGGTCTATTGTATTCTGTAAGTTTGTCAGCATAACTCTTGGTCATACCGTTGAGTATTTCTCTCTGTATGCGACTGGACTGCAAATGTACAAAAGGCAAGCCCCCTACTGCATACACTTCTCTTATCAAAGCATTTACCAAAACAAAATCTATATCATTTGCTTCTATCAAAACTCTGTCACCCTTTTTCACCTCTACACTAAAATTGACCAAATTTTGTGCCAATTTTGAAATTCGTTGATCAACCATTTCTTTACTCCTAATATAAACTATTATATTACCTATACAAAAATTTGTCAAGCGTTGTATTTGGATATTTGCAGAGCACATACAACTTTTATCAAATACATTGATTTAGTTTTTTTTAATTATGATTACAAAGTAAGTACAGTTTTATTAAAACTATACTTACTTTTGTCTACAAAATATGACACACAAATTGTTGTGTGTCTATTTTTTGTTTGTTTAAAATTTTTGAGATTTGTTTTTTATTTTACACTTCAATTAACCTTACAGTTGATGGGTCACTTTCTGTTTCATTGAGTATTATATGCAAAATTTGATTTGCCTTTTCATCATTTAACTCGTCACCTTTTACCATTACATTTACATTGGATGCGTATGCTACCGCCGCATCGCTAAATCCCAAAGCTTTTATCAATGTTTCTAAAACCAATTCTGTTTCAAAATTGGAAGCTAACACGGACAACTCTTGTTCAGCACTGGCTATTGCCTCAGGACTGCTGTTTGGATTATTTATGATACTTTCCAAATGCAACCTAGATTCTGTACGGCTTATTAACCTGTCCGCTCTATACTGGGCAAAAAAGCTCAAACTATCGCCGCCTGTTGGCTGGTCGCCGTTTCCACTCGTCCAGTTGTTTAACATGATGTTTAGCCAACCTGTTATCACAAGCAAACCTATCATGCCAAATAGTATTATGGTCTTTTTTCTCTTTGTCAACATTATTGTTGCTCCTTTTTATTTTTTTAATATGCTATAAATTATGCTTGTCTAAATTATTTTATTACCAAAAAGTGCGGTTTAATTACTAAAAGTTCATTCAACAAGCTACAAGCTTTTACACTACATTGATTGCACGACAACTTTATCTTGACTTATACTCAACAGTACAGAAGTCATCTCTATGATGTTTAGCCGCACTCTTGCATCATTACCTCCTTGTGCCACAATAACGACGCCCAATGCTTTTGGATAAATTTCATGCAACACAATAGGCTTGGTCACGCCATTTTCTGTCACAAGTTGGGGTGTGCTGGATATTGTACCATTGTTGTTTACAGTAATGTAAGCTATAACCAATTCAATACTACTCTCCCAGTTTATCGCTACTTCTGCTTTACCCACGCCCTTCATACTACTGACTACTCTTTGCAGATTAGATTCTGTCCTTTGGTGATAATCTGCAAATGAGGCACTAGGAGGCGTCGGAGGACCTGGTGAACTGGCACCCGCTTGTCCAAATAAATTTGCACTAAAATAAATCAAAAGCATCACGCCAACGGCTATTCCCGCAATGTAAAACTCAATATGCTTAATTTGTTTTAACTTTGCTGTAATACTGTTTTTTAATTTAGTAGTAGTTTTTTGTTCTTTCATGATGATTTTTTAAATTATTAAAGCGTTATTTGACTTTAACCAATAATAATTATCATGCTCCTTTCAATATTCAAACCCTTTGACACTAAGCTTGTCACAAACTCACTACTATTTATATTCGAATTGTCGTTGTTTATGACTGCATCTGTCAAATTTACAGTAACTTGTTCTATTTGTATTTTTAACTTTTCTATTTTACCTTTTATGCTGACAATAGCACCCAAGACATTGTTACTCTTCAACATATTTTCTGTACCCTGTTCTAGTATTTTTATTTGTCTTTGCTCAACCGCATCTAAAAATCCTTGATCAATATTGATGCTACCTCCCCAATCAAACTTCCAGTTGAAACCATTTTTTATTAAACTAGGCAAGGGCATAGCTATCACAAATATAGTAATTATGCCAAAAATACCTCTGATAAACTTGTGCATTCTATTGCCTGACAATAGCAAGTCGACAATGACGCCTATTATAACTACTGCTAAAATTGTAGTTATCCAAACAGATATTCCACTCATATGCCCCCAAAAAATTTTTTACAGCATAAGATTCCCCGTACTAATTATCAACAATAAAAAGACAAAAAACAAAAATGACAGTGCAATAATTACCACAGAAAGTATGCTCGCTTGCTTGCTAACCCCCGACAAAATTTTTGGAATTTTTGTATCACCCATAGGTTCTACAAATGCTGCTCCCAATTTTAATATCAAACTAAAAGCCACCAAATTGATGATAAGCGGAAGTACAGCGGACACAAGCAAAAGTATGGTTGACAGACCTACTGCATTTTTTATTAGCACTCCACCTGCCATAACAAGATTAAATCCCTCTGAAAGATATCCTCCTATAATAGGGATATACTTTGAAATTGCAAACTTGGCAGTTCGGATAGATATGCCATCAAACACCGATGCAGTCACTCCTTGCAGTGACAAAAATGCCAAAAATAAAAAGAACATTGTACCCATCAGCCAATTGGCTCCACTGTTAAAAAATTTGGATAGCTGGTCAAGTTTTACACCTTCGCTCAAATTTCCTACAATATTAAACACAAATGACATAATAAATACTGGTAAAGCTACCATAGAAACAAGTTCTATCAGCGTTACACTAAAAACAGCAACCGAAGGCTGGTATACGGCAACACTGCTCGTTGCACCTATGCTGGTCATTACTGTCAATAAAATAGGAAAAACTGTGGTTGCAAGGTTGCGAATAACAGATATGGTGCTGGCTGTCTGACTTATCAGTACCCCGGTTGCAGTCAGTAACAGCACAGTTATTGCACCCACACAAGCAAAGTATATTACTTTATCTGTACTCTCTGATGCAAATTTACCTTTGATGGAAGACAATACATTGTATGCAAGAGAAATTGCTATGATTGCTGCCAATAGCGGTGCAAACCCCATTGCACTTATCCCAAATAGATAAAAAGCAAATTCAATAAACCCACCAAAATTGATACTCATGTCACCGCTGATAGTCAGCTTTATCTTTTGCAAGAAACTTGTACCACCAAACAATTCTTTTTGTTTTTCAGTAAACTGATGCAAAATATCTTCTAACTTAGATAAATCCAGCCCCCCCAACATGTCATCTACATTACTACCCAAATCACTTTCTATTTCACTGTCACTGACTTTTTGTTCTGCTTGATGAGCATGTCCATTTGATGCTACCGAATGAAAAATAAGGCTAAAAAATAAAAGTATAGATACAACGATGATAATGCGACGAACATTTTTAACATTTTTTGTAGGTCTATATATTTTTTTTTGTTTTATCAGAGTATACTGGGGTAAAAAACCAGACTCATCGTAAATTTTTCTATATAGATTTTTTTCTTTTTTCATATCATTTTTTCTCCATATTAAAAATTTATGATTGTCAAGTTACAAAAGACTTGTTATCAGCTCAAAGAGAGATACGACTATGGGTAAAGCGACAAACATAATAGAAATCTTCCCTCCCAAAACAATCTTTTCTGCCAAAGATTTATTACCTGTGTCTTCACAGACTCCTGCTGAAAAGTCAATTACAAATCCCAACCCAACTATCTTTAATATGACGCTCAAAAAATCTCCACTCAAACCCGCCTTGTCTGCAATTGTATTCAAAACTGTAATTATGCCTGTCAATTCTTCTACTACCATCAGCAAAATTATCAGACCACCAAATATACTCAAATAGACAGCCATATCACTGCGTATATCTTTAAGTATCATGATACATATTGCAGTGATAATACCAATTGCTCCAATTTTGATAATTTCCATAATAAATTTATGACTGTAAATGTGGTTTTAGCTAAGTTAAAAAAGTCCAAACATATTTTTTAAAGTGCTAAATAGCTGGGCTATCATGTCAAGAACAATAAGCAAAACAATGACAGTGCCAGCAAGTGTAGTGAGAGTAGTGATTTCCTCCCTATCCACTTTTTTTAAAACTTGATTTACAATAGCGATTACAATTCCTATACCTGCTATTCTAAAAATTATATCTATACCAAACAATTTTTCTCCCCTTGTCCCAAAAACTTTACAAAGATTTTAGACAAACAAAATACCAACACCTAAACCTAAAGCAAAACCCAGCTTTATAAATAAAGTTCCATAACTGTCGTGTCTTTGTTTTACTTTACTCAAATCCTGGGAAAACTCCATTTTATATCCGTCAAGCTCCAACAACTGCGTACCACTGTCCGTTCTGCCTAATGATAAAAAAAATCTATTGACTCTAAATAGCTCACTCTTTTTCAATACATTAGGCGAAAAATTCAATTCACCTTTTCCCACATTGGACAAAAACAACTCAATGTGATTTTTTAGCTCACTTTTGCAATCCGACAAATATTCTGTCATCACTGCATGCAATCTGTCTTGCCTAAAACGAACATCTAAAATGAGTACATTGATTAGACCACATAGATCATAAAAATAATCAAGCCTTGCTTTTTGCCTTTTATAAAAAAACAAACCTATCATAGTGCCGCTTATTGCCGTTAAAAAGATTATAAAAAGGAAATTCATATTGCAATTTCTTTAAAATCACTGTCAAATATACCTTGTACAGTTCCAGGACCATGGAGATTTGACAATACCATAAATAGGTCAAAAAGTTTTTTTGTTACAATGATATCAAAATTTTTTTTGTTACATAAATCGTATATATTTTTTGCATGAATGCTAGCGATGACTGCAACGCCTGCACTTAGTGCATAGTTTATTGCTTCTATATCTTCTCCTCCTGCCAGTTCATCTACTACAATGACATCAGGTCGCATTGCCCTTATCCCTTGTTCAAAAGCAAAAGCCTTACTACTGTTGCTTATTATATCCGTATTTTGCCCTACGTCAAGCTGGGGAGTGCTATTGTGCACTGCTGCTATTTCACTCCTTTCGTCCACCAATAGTACATTAATAATTGGTCGTTGATGGGAAAGTAATCTAGTGATATCGCGCAAAAATGTAGTTTTACCTGCACCTGGCGGTGATATTATCAAAGTGTTATTAAATGCATTTCTCTCTCTGTCAAAAATATATTGATATCCCATCTTTGAACAATCAAAAACTTGATGAGGTATCCTTATGTTGAGTGACACAAAGTTTTTAACTGCTCTAATTTTGTCACCATCCCACACTACTTCACCAC
>JAITUJ010000009.1 GCA_031286385.1 Clostridiales bacterium
AAAAACATACAGACAGCTTTTGAAAATATTGAACAAAGAGTGCCATTTTTTAGGCTTTTGGGAAACATATAATTTATTAAGTGAGACAATCACTTTTAAAAAAAGGAGCATTTGTGGATTGCAAAAATTGCGGAAAGCAAAATACAGCTGATGCCAAATTTTGTGTCAATTGTGGAACTAGTTTAAATAGTGTACAAACTTTTGATGAGCAAAATATTTTCGGTGATGAACAATACAGCAATGACAAGGTAATAGCTGATAATCCATTTGGTTCAGAGTATGGCTCTATTAAAATTACCAATGCTGACTTAAATAATACAGTGGTTCAAAATAGAAATTTCAACCCATACGCTTACACAGCAAATCATTCACAGCGCAAAAGTTGGTCAAAATTTGTATTTGTTTCCACTATGATTATGTGTATATGGGGTTTTTTACTTTTTGCAAATTTGGCAGTGTCCGCTTCTTTAATCAACTCTCCCATAGTTGTGCCAGAATCAGCGATTGATGGAGAAATGCCCAGTGTCTTTTTGGCATATAAAATCTCAAATATTTTTGGTTCTTTTTTTTCTTTAATGTTAGTAATTTCACTATTTACCGTGACGATATTGTCAAGAAAATTGCAAAAAAGTGCAATAATGGGAGTAGATGTCAAATCAAGATTGAAGAGTACAAAAATTGTTCTGTTTTTGTTTATTTTTGAGTTGGTTTTTTTGATTGTCATGATGGTGATTTCCTATATTTACACTCACGCACAGTACAATTTAGCAAAAGAACTTTTAAGTTTAGGTTGGACTCCAGATGATATAAAGAATACACTTGGCATTTTATTTGACAATAGCAATACAGAAGGATTAAATGCAGTTGTTGTAGCCGTTACATTTGTCATTTTTCAGTACTTGTGGATGTTGATTTTGAGTGTAATTGGTCTATACAAAGTTATTGGTGTGATAAATTTTTTGAAAACACAAGAGTAAAGCAATACTTATCCAATAATCTACTAAAAAATACAATAAAAACAAAAAAGTTTTGGTATAAATTCAACATTATTAGTTGCTTGTATTAAATAAAAATGTTATAATATTTACATGGAACAATCTACTATAAGGATGAGAATGGATGCGTTGTCCTATGAAGCGCAGACAGTGTTGCGTACGCTGTGTAGCAATTACAGGGGGGCTATGCGCGTTAAAGCCGAATTTAGATGTAGTATTCACCATGGTCTAGATAAATTTAAGCAAGAAACTGCAAAGAGTATGCGAGAAATTCGCCGTGCAAAATTAGTGACAAGTTGGCGTATAACAGATGAGTACATTGATGAAGAAATAGATTTATGCTATTTTACTGTCAATGCAAATTTAAACATACAAATAGAAGATATGGCAGAATTGAGTGTAAACTCTCAGACAGTGTTTTTTGGATAATTATGATAAAAATTCACCACAGTGTAACAAATCTTATTGGGAAAACACCCATGTTGGCATTGAAAACTGGTTTGGATGTAGCAGGGATTTATTGTAAATTGGAGTGTTTTAATCCAACTGGAAGTAGTGATGACCGTGTTGCAAATAGCATAGTAGAATATGCTATTGCAGAAGGTAGATTGTCCAAAAATGGAACTATGGTGGAGGGAACAACAGGTAGCTTTGGACTTTCTCTTGCCATGGTGGGTGCAGCAAAAGAAGTGCAGACAGTACTTGTTTTGCCAGCAACCGTAGCAGAGTGGTGGATTCAGGGAATTAAAAGATTTGGTGCAATTGTAGAAACCATAAATGGAGATTTTGAAGTCGCAAGGATTAGGGCTAGTAGGCTTGCCATGACTTTGTATAGAGGAGCTTTTCAGCCACTATCTTTTGAAAGTGATGTGGCTTTACTTTCTCACTTGACGACAGCAAACGAAATTTGGCGTGATATGGAAGGCGATTTTGAAGTGGTTGTTTTACCTATTTTCTTGGGGAACAGCATGAAAGGTATAGTAAATTTTTTTAAGACAAAAAGACAAAGCATAACGATTGTTGCTGTGTGTATTGAAGAGGAAAGTAGTAATTTTTTAATAGAAGATAACAGTTTTGACCAAACTTTGACTGTACCCAAAAAACAAGCCCAGCAGGTAGCAGATGACTTTACAAGACAAAATGGTGTAAAGTCCGGTGTCTTATCTGGTGCAGTTTTGTATGCTGCAAAAAATTATGCAAGCAATATGAGTCGTGACGAAAAAGTGATTGCAATATTGTGCGATAGTTATCTAGAATAATAAAAATGGAAAGACAAGAATTAGAAAAATATTTACCACACAGAGAAAACATGTTATTGCTGGATAGTTGTCAAAAAATTGATGATAAACATGCAGTAGCCAATTATAAAATTAAAGGTGATGAGTTTTTTTTGCAAGGTCATTTTCCGGACAACCCTGTAGTGCCTGGTGTTATACTCTGCGAGATTATGGCACAGTCTTGTTGTGTTTTGATATCTAATTCATTACAAAAAGGCATAGCGTACTTTACAGGGATAAAAGAGGCTAAATTTAAAGATATTGTTCGGCCTGGTGATCAACTTTTTATAAATGTTGAATTGATAAGAAAAGTAACCAATTTTTATTTTGCAAAAGGAACAATAACAGTAGACGATAAAGTTGTAGCATTGGCTGATTTTTCCTTTGCTGTTTTTGAGGATAAGTAGGTAGTGTTGACAACATTTTTATTTATTATTGTTATACCTGTTGTGAGTTTTGCATGTATTGCACTGTGTATGTATTTGATTTTGAGACAAATACAAAGACAAGTTAGGTTGCGCAACAGTATTATTTTGATAGAATTAAAGTCTAACAATTTTAGATTTGTCGTTTTTATTTTGTTACTACTTATGTGTCTAATAGGCAATTTAATACTTTTGTCAAGACAAGAATTTATTGAATACATTACCTTTGATGACACTGACTTATGGCAAGTTATGTTTGCTTTGAGCTTTATATGTGTTGCAAATGTGACGATGATGGCTTTGTTTATTGCTCTATATTTTAGTAAATCTGCCGTAATTGATAAAGGAATTTTTACTGGTTTGCAAATGGTAGATTGGTACCACTTGCACGATTACATTATTGATGAAGTCAATTGTATTGTTGTTGTGACAACGAGCAGAATGACTTTTTTAACACTGAAAGGCACAACGCAGCCATTGAAAGTTGACCGCAATGACATACCAAAATTGGTGTTTATATTAAATAAAAATAAAAATAAGTTTAGTCAAAAATTGCAGAGCTAGTGTTTATCATAAAAACTTACAAAAAAACAAATAGAATACAATGGAAAATAAATTGCAAAAACAAGTCAATATAAAAAAAATCAAACCCAATACAACTTTTGTGTATTCTTACACGGACAATGTCCCTTACGCTTGGCGGGTCAGTTTGAACATAGAAAAACATGGAGTAAAGCAGAGCAAAGCCTTTAAAAAGCTTGTACTAGATCAGCAAGATAGAAATAGTAAATTGCCATCCATTAAAGTTGACTAGCGTTAAAAATGCACTGCCACATTTACATATAAAGTACTAAAATAATTAATCATGAGATGTTGTGAAAATCTTGTGAGATTTTTGTGATGGTCTATTTATTTTTTGTTGCAATATAGTTTAGTAATGTCAACATATAAATTGCTAAATTATGGGAAAAAATAAAATGTACTTATATAATTATATTAAATAAAATTAAATAAAATTAAAAATTTGTATATTTTATGTACAAAAGCAATTGACAATATTTATTAAGTTTGATACAATAAAACCATAAATTAAAATTGTAGGAGAATATGAAAAGTTTTTACCAATCGACAAAAATGCATTGGCAAAAAGCATTTGTACTTTTGCTTGTGCTGGTATTGCCTGTTACCACTGTGCTGGCGACAAGCATCAATACAAAGTATGCAGCAGTAAACACAGTGCAACAGCAAATGGAGTTAAACACTCAAAAGATGCACCAGACAAGTCGCAGTGAGTTTGACAAGTTGTATAATGAGTACAACGACGGTGCAGCTACTAGGACGACAGTCCAAGACAGTCAAGAAATGCATGCGTTGTTTGATTTGGGGTATGATGTTTTGGGTATGTTGGAAAACGGTGAGGAGTTGGACAGCGTATTTGAATACTTTGTCAGTAATCTGTCAGAGGAGCGACAAACAGAGTTGCAACAAATACTGTGCAGTCTTTCGGGCTTACAGGTTGACAGTCAAGAGCAACAGTCAGAGCAACCCTCAATGAGAGGCATGCACAATATTCACCTTGTGTACGCTATGGATATAGGGTACGCGACAGGGACTTTAGCTGTTGCTATAATAAGTGTAGTAACTAGTTATTTTTTAGGAGGTCTTGCTTCATTTCTTGGACCATTTGGTTTTTTATTGGGTACGGTATTGGGGTATATTGCTGGTGAACTTATATCTTTTTTGGTGAACCAAATAGTTTTGCGGTGGTACGGATATATACCAGGTTTTAGGTATGTGTTGTTCACTATTGGTGCGTGGTGGTTTTGGGGTAGCAGTGACAATGATATAAACATCATAGACTTGGTTAAGTTGGTCATTGGAGGTATAGGTGGATATATGGGGTATGGTGCAAGACCGGTAGGAGTATCTCCACCAAGATTTGCATGATATGGACTATGATGAAAAAAATAAAAAGCGTGGCTTGTTGATGCAAAAGATAGCAGGGCATCAAAAGTTTGTCATGTATTCATTTTATTATATGGGGATAGTATTTTTCTTTATTAATTTTGTTTTGGTTATAATCAAGACAATTATATACTTTGGTGTTGATAACAGTATAAAGATTTATGAGATACCATTGGTAGTAGCCAGTGTAATAACATGGATAGTTATGAAAATACTTTACAGTAATCCAAAGATTGTTGCTAAAATGAAACCTACATTCCCTTTAAGAATAATTCCATTTATGACAGTTTATTTGGTTAGTTTATTGATATTATGGACAGTGCATTTGAGCGAGTTACAGTATATAGTAGAGCATTATGAATACTGGCAAGTAATATTGATATTGATTCCTATATTCCAAGTTTTGTATATGGTAATCATGAATGAACTTTATAAAGCAAAATACCGAAAGTTGCGCTAATTAATCAGTAAAAAGTTAATTGATGTAGCCAACTGTATTTATTGCAGTTGAGTTATGGAGTAAGACCAGCAGGAACACCACCGCCAGTGTTTGCTTAATTTATGGAAGAAGAGAGAAGGAGAAAAGAGCGAGGGTTTATTGATGCAAAAGATAACAAGACATCACAAGCATATTATGTATTCTGGGTATTACATGGGCATACCAGTTTTTTTGATAAATCTCATTTGTGTTGTAGTTAAGACAATCATATATTTTACAATAGATGACAGTATTATGGTTTATGAGATACCCTTAGTTATAGCATGTTTGATAACCTGGGTAGTTATGAAAATATTGTACAGCAATCCCAAAAATGTAGCAAAGTTTAGACCAGTAGCACCAGTAAAAATTATTCCTTTTATGAGTGTTTTTTTAGTTAGTCTTTTCTTTTTATGGATAGACCATCCGAGAAAGTTAAGATATATGGTTGAACGCAATGAGTACTGGCAAATTGTAATGATATTTGGTTCTATATTTTATATGTCTTACTTATCCATAGTGCTCTTAATCTATAAAGCAAAATACCGCAAGATACGCTAAACAAAAAAGCAACTACATTAAAATACAATGTAGTTGCTTTTTTTAAAAGTTTTTTATCAAGCTTCTGCTTTTAAAGCACACACTGTGATGTAGTTGTAAGGCTGGTTGAAATGTGGTAAGAAGAATATGTCTGTCAAAGCAAGCTTGTCAATGGTGACTTTTTCTTGTATTGCTAGACTAAACAAGTGAATAGTAGAGGACATATCTTCGAATGAGGCAAGTTGAGCGCCCACTATGCGACGAGATACTCTCTCATAAACTATGCGAATTTTTACACTTTGGTTGTCTTTCATAAATACAGGCTTTTGTAAGTCTTCATGGTCTGTGTAGCAGACATCAAGACCCATCTTTATGGCTTGTTTTGCACTAATGCCTGTTGACACCATATTGTAACCAAAAATGGATATAGCATTGCTCCCTTGTACGCCATTGCCATCTATCTTTTTGCCAGCGATATTCATAGCGGCAACTAGACCTGTGCGTACAGCGTTTGTGGCAAGAGCTATATAAGTTGTGTCAAGTAGGGCGTTGCTGTAAATTGTTGCACAGTCCCCAATTGCATACACATTTTTTTGTGACGTGCGCTGTTGTTTGTCCACTAGGTAAGCCCCATTTTTAAACAATTTCAACTTATCTTTACATAAATCGGTATTGGGTCTAAATCCAATTGCATTGACCACCAAGTCAACAGGATAGCTCCCTTTGTCTGTCACTATTTTTTCTACTTTGTCTTTACCTACATATTCTTTTACCCCTTCACCCAACTTTAAATCTATGCCGTTTTTAGCTAAAACTTCACCCATTTTATTTGAAAAAGGTTCGTCATAATAGCTGTCAAGAACATTGCTTGAAATGTCTACCAACATTACACTTTTTCCTCGTCGTTTGCAAGCTTCGGCAATCTCCACTCCTATATATCCACCACCTACGACAGCCACTCTTTTTATGTCAGATTGAGCCACAGCTTTGTCTACCATTTGGCCGTCCTGAAAGCGTTTTAAAAAGTGAATATTTTTAAGTTCTGTCCCAGCAGCTTTTGGCATGATTGGCAAAGAACCAGTAGCTAGTATTAAGTTATCATAGCTTTCACTAAACTCTTTATTGTCCTTTTTATAGTATACAGTATTTTTGTCAAAGTCCACTCTGTGCACAGTGCTTTCGAGTTCTACTTTGGCACCTCTCGATCTAAAATCCTCAGCTTTGGTATAAAAAAGAGAATCACAACTTTCAATTTGTCTACCAACCCACAGTGCTGTTCCACAACCCAAATAGCTCAAGTTGTTATTGCTGTCTATCATAACCACATCAATGCCGTTTGACAAAAGTGTGTTTGCAGCAGCTATGCCGGCGTGGTTCGCCCCAATAATTACAGTTTTCATAAACTAAAAATTCCTCCAAATCATCAAATATTATTGACGATTATTTGGGATATTATATTACAATAAATTTATTATGTCAACTATTTGACTGACACAAAATAGAAATTTGCAATCAACAAGCAAATTGTGTGCCAAATGATATTTAAATTTTTAAAGGTCTACAAAAACATATTTTACTGGTAATTTTTGAGCAAAATTTGTTGACAAAACTTTATAAAAAATATACAATATTAACACAAAGTGTGTTGCAAATTTATTGTAGTTTTTCTGTGTGAGTGATAAAATTTGTAAATTGTCAATGTCAAATAGTTGGTTATATAATGGGGGTAGATTGTGAATACAATAAAAAAAAGAGATGGTAGAGTAGTGTCATTTGATATTTCTAAAATTAGAGATGCCATATACAAAGCTATGTTTGTGACAAATACAGTGGACATAAATAAGGCAGATTTTTTATCAAAAGAGGTTGTAGCGCAGTTGAATGATGAGATAAGTGTAGAAAAAATACAAGACATTGTTGAGCAGACTTTGCAAAAAGCAGGATTAAATAAGACCGCAAAAGAGTTTTCAACATATAGATTGGAGCGTACGCGTATAAGAGAGCAAAAAGCAAAGTTGATGCAAATTGTAGGTGATTTAACTTTTAAATCAAAATATGAAAACGAATCAAAAAGAGAAAATGCCAATGTTGATGGGGACACTGCTATGGGTGTCATGTTGAAGTACGGTTCGGAGACTGCCAAAACATACTATGAAAGCAGTGTACTAAACCCTAAGTACAGTACTTTACACAAAGATGGCGACATTCATATACATGATTTGGATTTTTTTGCACTCACGACAACTTGTTGTCAGATTGATTTGCAGCGCTTGTTTAAAGGAGGATTTTGTACAGGACATGGATTTTTGAGAGAGCCTCAAAGTATTCTAGCTTACGCTTCACTCGCTTGTATAGCCATTCAGTCCAATCAAAATGACCAACATGGGGGACAGAGTATACCAGATTTTGATTATGCAATGAGTTCTGGTGTAGCAAAAACTTTTGCTAAGTTGTACAGAGAAAACTTTATAAAAGCAGTAAAGTTATTGCAAGGTGGAAGTTTTGAAAAATACATTCAGTTAGACCAAGCAGAAATAAAATTAAGCCCTACATTGGATGACAGCAGCGGTTATTTAAGTTATCAAAGAACACAGCTAGCACAAATTTTTGACATTGAATTTATAAAATGTTGTCAAGATTTTGCCATGCAAAATGCGTATAGAGAAACGGATAGCGCGACATATCAAGCAATGGAAGCCTTTATACACAATCTAAACACAATGCACAGTAGAGCAGGGGCACAAGTGCCTTTTAGTAGTATAAACTACGGCACAGATACAAGTGCAGAGGGACGCATGGTGGTAAGCAACTTGCTAAAAGCCACCATTGCAGGTTTAGGTAATGGAGAAACTCCAATTTTCCCTATACAGATATTTAAAGTAAAAGAAGGTGTCAATTTTAATCAAGGTGAACCAAACTATGACTTGTTTAAACTTGCTATGAAGTGCAGTGCAAAGAGACTTTTCCCCAACTTTTCTTTTATTGATGCCCCATTTAACTTGCAGTATTACAAAAAGGGACAACCCAATACCGAGATAGCTTACATGGGGTGTAGGACAAGAGTTATCGGCAATATCCTTGATAAGGATAGAGAAATTGTGACAGGGCGCGGAAATTTAAGTTTTACTTCTATAAATTTAGTGAGACTGGGTATAAAGTCAAGAATTGAGTCCAAAAACAACAGTATAAAAGTCACAAAAAACTTGTTAGATAATTTGACCACAGTGGATAGCTTTTTTGAGAACTTGGATAGACAAGTGGATATAGTTATAAGTCAGTTATTGGAAAGGTTCAAAATACAATCACAAAAGACCGTTAAGAATTTTCCTTTTTTGATGGGACAAGGGGTTTGGATTGACAGCGAAAATTTGACACAGGAAAGCAGTATAGAACAAATATTGAAGCATGGGTCAATGGCAGTCGGTTTTATAGGGCTGGCAGAAACATTGAAGGTGCTGACAGGATATCATCATGGAGAGAGCGAACATTCGCAAACCTTGGGACTGAAAATCGTAAAGTTTATACGAGATAAAGTAGACGCTGCAAGCCAAAAGTACAGATTAAATTTTAGCGTCATCGCTACACCAGCAGAAGGATTGAGTGGAAGATTTGTAGCTCTTGACAGCAAGCTTTATGGCAAAATAGAAGGTGTTACAGACAGAGAGTACTACACAAATAGCTTTCATGTACCCGTTTACTATAAAATAAAGGCACACAAAAAAATTGAGTTAGAGGCACCGTATCATGCTTTGACAAATGGAGGACACATTTCTTATGTTGAGCTTGATGGCGATACCATAAAAAACCCCCAAGCTTTTGAGCAAATTATTAGGTATATGAAAACTTGCAATATAGGATATGGCAGTATAAATCATCCAATTGATAGAGATCCAATATGTGGGTACACAGGAGTTATTAAGGATATTTGCCCTCAATGCAATAGAATGGAAGGAAATGTCAGGTTTGAAAGGATAAGACGAATTACTGGTTATTTGGTGGGAACAGTAGAAAGATTTAATGACGGCAAGAGGTCAGAAGAGAGAGATAGAGTCAAGCACAGTTAAAGTTAAATGGTATGGAGTGAATAAAATGGAACAATATCTTAGGGTAGCTGGTATTAAAGAGGATTCGGTAGTAGATGGTCCTGGTTTGCGGCTTGTGGTGTTTGTGCAAGGATGTCCCCATGTTTGTATAGGATGTCACAACCCTCAAACACATGACTTTAATGGTGGCAAAGATATGAAGATAAAAGACATTGTCACATTAACGCAAAACAATCCACTTTTGACAGGTGTAACACTGAGCGGTGGAGAGCCTTTTTGTCAAAGTGAACAGTGTGCAGAGCTAGCACACCAATTGAAGCTCTTGGGATACGAAATTTGGTGTTACACTGGATTTGCGTTTGAGCACTTATCAGAAATAGCTAAGTTCAACCGTTCTGTAAAGGGTCTTTTGTTGACAATAGACGTTTTAGTTGATGGTCCATACAAGCAAGAAATGAGAGATGAAACGCTGTTATTTAGAGGTTCAAAAAATCAGAGATTAATTGTACTTGAAAACGGAAAATACAAGTGTGAGTGGACCGGGTGATTTGTTTTTTTATTGTCCTTAATTTATTGCAAATAGAAATAATTAAAACACATAGCAAAAATACTTGACAAAGTCCATAAAAATGTGATAACATTGAGTTTACTGGGAGTGCTAAAAAAATTGGCACGCTAAAACCACGATTGAGTGATAAAAAGTCATTTTTGAATGTTTGATTTTGAATTCACTATGAGGAGAAAATATGGCAAAGAAATTGAATGCTGTTGTCAAGTTGCAACTGCCAGCAGCAAAAGCTACTCCAGGGCCACCAGTAGGTAGCACATTGGGTCCGCACGGTATAAATATACCAGGTTTTGTAAAGGAGTTTAATGAAAAGACTGCCGATAAAGCAGGACTAATTATTCCTGTTGTGATAAGTATCTATGCTGACAGGTCCTTTACTTTTGTATTAAAAACGCCACCCGCAGCAGTCTTGATAAAAAAAGCTATTGGCAAAGAAAGTGGTAGTCAAAAGCCAAATAAAGATAAAATTGCAACGTTAAGTCAAGCAAAATTAAAAGAAATTGCACAGCTTAAAATGCCTGATTTGAATGCTGCCAATTTGGATACAGCTATGTCTATGATAGCTGGTACAGCGAGGTCAATGGGTGTAATTGTGGAGGGTGCTAACAATGGGTAAAAAGTACAGAGAAGCGCTAAAAAAATATGACCCGCAAAAGCATTATGACCCAAATGAAGGTATAAAAACTGTATTGGAAACAGCATTTGCAAAGTTTGATGAAACAGTGGAAATCCATGTAAGGTTGGGAGTGGACACAAAACAAGCAGATCAACAAGTTCGTGGGACCGTAGTGTTACCTAACGGAACGGGTAAAAAGGTTAAAGTATTGGTCGTGGCAAAAGGGGAAAAAGCAGACATCGCAAAATCCAATGGAGCAGACATTGTGGGTGCGGAGGATATAATTCAAAAGATAGCGACAGAAAATTGGCTAGATTTTGATGTGTGTATCACTACGCCAGATATGATGGGGCAGTTGGGTAGGGTGGCAAAGATTTTGGGTCCAAAGGGTTTAATGCCTTCTCCAAAGTCAGAAACTGTCACTCAAGATGTTGCCAAAGCTATAAAAGATACAAAGGCAGGTAAGGTTGAATACAGGTGTGATAAAACGAGTATTGTACATTGCCCAATAGGCAAAAAAAGTTTTGGTCAGCAAAAATTGTTGGAAAATTATTTGTCTTTGATGGATGCTATTGTTAGAGCAAAGCCAGCAGCATCAAAAGGGTTGTATATAAAAAGTGTTACACTAGCTAGCAGTATGGGCCCGGGTGTCAAAGTCACACATAAAGCATAAATTTTGATTAACAATTAAAAAACCATAGACAGTAAGTGGGTAATCCTTAAAAAAATAGCTTACCGAGGTACAATAAATTTTTACACAGTAATAGATGTGTTCTATATAAATTTTATAGAATCTGTTTATTATTTGTTTAAATTATAAAAACTCCTCTTTGTCTATTCTTTTTAAGAGAGGTTTTTTTAATTTGAGCAAGCGGCTGTTTTTAAAGTATAAATATAAAAAGTGGTTTACACCACAAAAGGAGGTAAGATGTCAAAAGAAACGATTAAACAAAAAGAAAAGCAAGTTGAGGAGCTGGCACAAAAACTAAAAAAAATACAGTCTTTGGTAGCTGTGGATTATAGAGGTATCTCTGTAGGTGTGGACACAGCTATGCGTGCCGAACTTAGAAAAGAAGGTGTAGAATATGCTGTCATCAAAAACAACATAATGGAGAGAGCTTTGAAGTCTGCAAATTTGAGTTTGCCTGAATCAGCATTAAAAGGACCTAGTGCTTTTGCACTGTGTTTTAATGACCCAATAAGTGGAGCAAAAATATTGGCAGAAAGGCAGAAAGATAAAAAGTTGGTCATCAAAGCTGGAATAATAGAAAATAAAACGCTGGACACAAATGAAATGATGACAGTAGCAGCAATTCCATCAAAGCCAGTGCTGATAGCACAAATGTTAGGGCTACTGTTAAGTCCATTGAGCGGTCTTGCTGTGGCGTTAGACCAAATTGCAAAACAAAAAAGTTAAAAGATGTTTTAAACTTAAATATTATAAACATGTGCGGAATACCGCAAAAGGAGTATAAAAAATGGATACAAAAAAAATGATTGATGAAATTAAAAAAATGACAGTCATCGAATTGAATGAGCTTGTAAAAGCTTTGGAGGTTGAGTTTGGCGTGTCGGCTGCTGCCATGGCTATGGCAGGTCCTGCACAAGGAGCGGCAGCACCTGTAGCGGAGGAAAAGACAGAATTTAATGTTGTGCTAAAAGAAGTTGGAGCAAACAAAATCAATGTCATAAAAGTTGTCAGAGAAGTCACAGGTTTGGGCTTGTCAGAAGCAAAGGCGTTGGTTGATGGTGCTCCAAAGACAATTAAAGAGGGCGTAGCAAAAGCATCAGCAGATGAAATGATTGCTAAGTTTAAAGATGCCGGTGCAAAGGCGGTAGCAGAATAATTGCTACTTAAAAGCAATGAAACAGATATTCAAAATTGAAGTCTGTTTTTTATTTAAAAAAAGTCCGTTTTGTCCAGATTTTGAGTCCGTTTTGTCCAGAAAATTACTTGCTTTTTTTTGAAAATATGTTATTATATATGTATACAGTTAAAATGATAACAGTGAGATTGCCATCTAAATTATAAAAAAATTCTGTGTAGCTTTTGTTGTGACATAATTTTTTATAGTAGACAAATGGTACAGTTTACTTTTGACTTAAAAGTTTATATTTTCAATTTATATTAAAATAGTATTGTAATGTAAATGTATGTTTTTTAAAAGAAAATATATATTTAAGTAAATTTGTTATTTTTGAGTCAGTTATTTGTGCGGAGATTGTCCGCAAAAGGAGAATAATTCTTTATGGAAAACATAAGTGTTTCTGCGCAAGAACAATCAGAGACAGGTCTGAAAAAAAAGTATGGTTTTTTTACAGCTGTTGCTATGGTTGTCGGTTGCGTAGTTGGTAGTGGAATATTTTTTAGGTCAGGCAGAGTAATCAATGAAACGGGTGGAGATTTATTTACCGGCGTTATGGCATGGTTGATAGGTGGCTTGATTATGTTCGTCTGTGCCTTTACATTTTCCATGATGTCCAGAAAAATTGCCAAAGCAAACGGCTTTATTGATTACAGTGAAGAGTTTGTGGGCAAGAAGTACAGTTATATAGTGGGCTGGATACTGTCCGTACTACACGGGCCTTGCAATGCGTCCGCTCTTGCTATTGTAGCTGCAAACTTTACAGCCGTGCTTTTTAAAGTACCCAACTATGACTACTCATCATGGGTAATGGGCTTGGGAGCATTTTATTTGATATTCATTTTTTGTATAACAAATTTGGCACCTAAACTTGCCGGAAAATTGCAAGTTTCTACAACAGCAATCAAACTCGTTCCCATTGTCATTGTGGGTACAATAGGCATCATCATTGGTATTGCAAGAGGAGCGAGCGTTGCAGATATTCCTGAATTTCCAGGATTTAAAAGTTCTGGTTTTAACGGTATGATAGCTGCTGTGGTCACTGTAAGCTTTGCTTATACTGGGTGGGATAATGTGGCAGCCTTAAACAGTGAAATAAAAAACCCTAAAAAGACTGTACCTTTTGCATTGGTGACTGGGGGAATTTTGATTGTTGTACTGTATGTTCTGTTCTTCATTGGCATTCACTCTGCTGGCAATACACAAGAAATAGCTATGGATAGATATGTTGGTTTGTACAAAGCAGTGGAAATTCTCTTTTCACCAGCTGCATCTTCTATCTTTTTGGTATTTGTAATTATATCTTGTTTGGGTACTTGCAACGGTTATACAATGGCTTGCAATAAACACATGTATGGTATAGCTGTGCGTGGCAGAGGTCCAAAACCTAGTATGATGACAGAGAAAAGCGCTCACAGCGACTCTACTTTAAATGCAGCACTAGTTGTATTTATATTTACTGCATTTTGGTTCTTTATGTTTCAATTTCAATTGGGGCAAACACTTTGGGTAGTCGGCAAAGATGACGGAGGATTTGCTCCTGATGACTTGGCAGTCATTGCTTTTTATGCTATGTGTATTCCGCTGTTCTTTATGTTTATGGTAAAGTTTAAAGAGACACATTGGTTTGTTCGCTTTGTATTGCCCATATTGGCAATACTGTCAGCTGGATTTGTCATTGGGTCAAGTTTTCAAAGCAGACCGTTAATGACGGTGATATATGTTGCGGTCATTGTTCTAGTGTCCACAGTTCCATTTATTTGGTACAATCAAAAGCGTGGAAAGTTGAACATGGCAGAAGAGTATGAATAGAAAAGTGGCAGTATAATGAATTTTCATTTGCTGTATTCTATATTTTGAGTCATACCCCCGCCATGTTTGGCAAAGGTTGCTTTGATGTGACGGGGGTAGGACTTCTTCTTTGGTTTAAATGTGTTCAGTAAAATATTAGAAAAATTTTACACTGCAAATTCTTTTAAATTTAGTCAGATAGTAAATAACAAAATCAGGGTAGTGTAATTTCTGTACAGTTGAAATAGATAGTAATTTTTTTATTGGACTTGCTGTTAAATCTTTATAAAGTAGTCTTTATCTAGAAATTTTATTAAGCTCTTTTATACTGTAAATGTTACCTTGAATAAAATAATTATAAAATTGAAATAAAATAGGTAACTACATATTCAGTTTAACAGTACTAAAAGGTTTTTTAAATTTATAGCAAAGCAACACAATTATGATAAAAATAAAAGTGAAGAGAAAGAGAGTGATAGTGGTCAGTGTAGCATTGATGCTGATGTTACCATTGGCGATGGGGCTAGTGGGGTGCAATACCCTCAAAACTGTATATACGAGTGGATATTTTGAGTATACGGTATATAAAGACAAACAAAGCAATGAGAATATCGCATCCATAGTAGGTTTTAGTGAGAGTGGTAAGCAACAGGAGGTTATAGATATACCAAGAGAGATAGATGGGATAGAAGTTTATGCATTGGGGGGGAGTAAGGGGAAACCTTTTGGGTGGTAGTTTTTCACTTTGGGTGGTAGTTTTTCACTTGAAAGTGATAGTCTTAAAAAGATGTATATACATGATAATATAATAGGAACTGATAGTAATGTGCTAAATTTTTACAATATTTGGATATTATGTACAGTGGATTTAAGGATATGAGAGCTGATTTTTTAAAATTATTTAATGGCGATACCTATAATAGTTATATATATATATAGTGAGATGTACTATTCCGATGAAGATTATTCAAAATCGAGGAATGTTAGCCCTACTAATATAGAGTTTTTGAACAACTACTCTGATGAGGTTAACGGAGGGTATTACCGGTTGGACAATATAGAGAGCGGAGAGCGTGTACCCGAGCCACTGGCGCCGAGTAGAGAGGGGTATGACTTTATGGGATGGTATGTGGACAGTAATTTGACACAGAGATGGAATTTTAACAATACAGTAGATTTGAGTGAAGACGAAGTGTACAGTTTGTATGCTAGTTGGCAAAGGAAATAAATATAGACAAAACAAATAAAAGGAGAATAGAAGGTATGAGAGTAAATGTAAAGAGAATGATAGTAGTCAGCATAGCATTGATGCTGATGTTGCCGTTGGTGATGGGTCTAGTTGGGTGCAGTACACGCAAGGTGTACACGAGTGGATTTTTTGAGTATACGGTGTATGAAGACAGGCAAAACAAAAAGCAGTATGCAACCATAGTGAGGTTTAGCGAAAGTGGAAGAGAGCAAGAAGTTCTAGATATCCCAAGAGAGATAGAAGGGATAGAAGTTTATGCTTTGGGAGGTAAAATTGGTAGTGGTTGGGGTGGTAGTTATCCACTTGAAAATGAAAACTTGAAAAAGATGTATATACATGATAACATCACGAGTATTACTCGCGAAGCATTGGGTAAATTGCGAGATTTGGATATTATGTATTGTGGATTTAAGGATATGAGAGCTGAGTTTTTAAAATTATTTAATGGTGATACCTATAATAGCTATATATATATATATATATATAGTGAGATGTACTATTCCGATGAAGATTATTCAAAATCGAGGAATGTTATTCCAGCGAACATAGAGTTTTTGAACAACTATTCAACGGATATCAACGGAGGATATTACCGGTTGGACAATATAGAGAGTGGGGAACGGATACCAGAACCCCCAGCCCCAGGTAGAGAGGGGTATGACTT
>JAITUJ010000092.1 GCA_031286385.1 Clostridiales bacterium
GTCTAGCATAAAAGATAAGTTTGTAAAACTTATCAAAGCTGTATTGCAAACTTTTATAAAAAAGCAAAACAAAGAATGTCAACGTAGTGAAAACCAACAAGAAAACAACTTAGCTCAAAAACAAATCGATGACCAACAACAGAGTCAAGTAGGCGTAGGTACACAATTGCAAAATCAGAATACTGTACACACAGAAGACAGTGACAAACAAGATAATGAGCAAAAATTTTTAATAGACAATTTTGACATACAAGATGATTTTTTGTTGCAAAAACTAGAAGACTCTGATTTTATTGAGCAATGTATCTTAAACAATTCAAGCATTGTATCCAAAGTAGTACAGAATTACATTGCACAAATACAATCAACTCCCAGTATAATCACGCTAAGCAACAGACTTGGTAGTGCGGCTATGACCCCGTATAAACAACCCAAAACATTGACAGATGCAAAAAAAATTGCTGATGAACTATTTGACATTTAGAATTGTGTACGCTTATTTTGCAAGCAATTTTAGTATGCTTTTGCAAAGTATACTAAAATTGTGCCTTTTTTTCCACAACACACACAAGGTTGAGTCACTGTCTTTTGCTCAAAAGGCATATTGCGTGAAGTCGCTGAATACTGTTGTTTTATTTTATCTTCACATTGATGGTCACCGCACCAAACACAGAGTGCAAAGCAGTTTTGATTTAATACGCACTCCAACTCTTGCATACTATTTGCTCTTTTTATGTGCTCGTCTCTAAAACATTGTGCTTTGTTTAGCATATTGGTTTGAATTTCATTTAATAGACTTTGTACACTTTTATCTATATCGCTAAGTTTTTTTATTATTTTATTTTCTAAATCATCACGCCTGACAATGGTTGCTTGCTGGCATTCTAAGTCCTTTGGTCCTATTTCTACACGCAAAGGCACACCTTTCATCTCCCATTGGTTGAATTTAAATCCAGGTGACTGGTCACTTTCGTCTAGATGTACTCTTATTCCAGCGTCGTCTAACTTGTCATGCAAAGCTTGTGCTGCTTGTATTACTCCTGGTTTGTGTTGTGCAATTGTAATGATTACAACCTGAATAGGTGCAACTTTGGGAGGTAAGCTCAACCCTCTGCTGTCACCGTGTGCCATTATCAATGCTCCGATTAAGCGTGTACTTACTCCCCAAGAGGTCTGAAAAACAAACTTGTGTTTGCTGTCTTTATCCAAAAATTTTATGTCGAACGCTTTTGCAAAGCGCTCACCTAAATAATGTGATGTACCCGCTTGCAACGACTTGCCGTCTTGCATCATGGCTTCTATGCTGTATGTGTCTATGGCTCCGGCAAACTTTTCCTTTTCTGTCTTTTTACCTGACAACACAGGTATAGCTAAAATAGACTTGCAAAATTCCTCATATATACTAAGCATTGCGAGTGTTTCTCTTCTTGCTTCTTGTTCTGTTGCGTGTGCTGTGTGTCCTTCTTGCCACAAAAATTCGCTAGTTCGCAAGAAGGGTCTTGTAGTTTTTTCCCACCTCACGACATTTGCCCACTGATTGATTAATAAGGGCAAATCTCTATATGACTTTATCCATTTGCTGTACATGTCACATATTATTGTTTCGCTTGTAGGACGCACTACAAGCTTTTCAGCTAGCTCTGTGTTGCCTATATGAGTAATCAATGCAACTTCGGGAGCAAAGCCTTCTATATGGTTTGCCTCTCTTTGCAAGTATTTGAGCGGAAAGAACATGGGGAAGTATGCATTCTTGTGTCCTGTCACCTTAAAACGCATATCCAGTTCACTTTGTATAAGCTCCCAGATGGCATAACCGTAAGGCCTAATTACCATGGTACCTTTTACAGGACCATAGTCTACAAGTTCAGCTTTTTTTACAATGTCCGTGTACCACTGTGCAAAATCTTCTTTTGGGTCAGCCACTTCTTTAACAAATGTCTTTTGCATCTTGTCTATTTTCATGTTCGTATTATATCACAAAATGTGCAATTTGAAAAGCAAAAGTTAAGTTGTATTTTAAGGTTAACATTAATATGAATAAATTGTAAATATTTACAGTATCAAAAATGTATTTTAATCTTGATTTTTTGTGTAAAAAATGTTATAATATTAGTGAGAGGATAAAATATGTCACATCAAAGTTTAAAGATTAAATTGCAGTTTTTTTTACACATTAGCTTTATCTTTTTGATGAGCATAATTTTTGTCACTGCAATAAAAGATAGTTTTTTGGCAGTTGACTCAAATAGTAAAGTATATTTTGACACTCGTTTTACAAAGAGTAATGATTTGAGAGAAGATAAAACGGTTGAGATACTGTTAAATGAAAAAATATCCGTAGATATTACAGTGAATTCAAAACTTACTTTGACAAGTAGTCAGAATATAATCGATGCGTTTCCTGCACTTTGGTGGGAAAATGTTGACGGAGATAGAGTGCATGCGGGAGAAAGTTTTTTGCCACCTACAAATGTTCTTGGAAACTTATTGTACAGTCTATGGGGAGGACCAGAATTAGACCTGTTCCCTACTAAGATTGGTGAGGTCTTTGTCAATGTGATAGAGGGAGATTCTTTACCACCACCAACAGACAGTCCGATAAGATTTGAAAAACAGCCAGTTGCAACTCAGACATTGAGTTTATATTCTGTATTCACTTTGTCTGTACAAGCAGTAGGTGCCCAAAATATAACATACCAATGGGTAGTCAACAATACAAATAGTTCTACAAATGGGAGTGCGATACCCAATCAAACAGGCAATACAATGACAGTGCCTACAAATAAAGACGGTACTTTTTATTATTACGTAGTTGCGCGGATAGGAGAGGACACAAGTACTGCTGTGTCCAGTTCAGTTTCGCAAATTACCATAACGACAAGCAAAGATTCATCTATAAACATAACCAGTCAGCCTGTAAGTAATTTGAATGTTGATTTAAGAGGGGAAATATCCTTGAAGGTAAACGCTGATGGAAGCGGTCTAAAATACCAGTGGTTTAAAAATGAGTATGAAGACAATGCCTATGGTCAAGCTTTGCATGGGCAGACCAAAAATAAACTCAGTATAAAAGCGGGAGAAAGTGGTGACTTTTATTATTACTGCGTCATCACCAACAGTGGAGCAAGCCAATCCGTTACAACTACGCTTACAAGTGTGCGTGTATCTACAAACATTGCCAAAGGTGGTCTTTTTGACTTAAAGACGATTATTTGGTTAGCTGTTGGATTGGCCATTGCGTGCGGTGGTGCTTATGGATTTTTTGTTTTGTTAAAGCGAAGAAAATCAAAAGTCGAATTTGTAGGTCAGGGAATGGATGAATTTGATAGCTCTAATCAAGTTGAAATTGTGAGTGACAACAATTACAATCTAGCTTCTTATCAAAATTCACAGAACACTTATCAAAACTACCAGGCAAATTATCAACAAAATTTACACAATTATCATGGCGGAAACCAAAATAATATTAACAGTTTAAGCAGAGAACATTTAAGGCAAAACACAAATTATAGGCCGAGTAGACCAAATCCAAATAATTTGACCAATGGTCAATATCAAAATAATGGCATGCAAAATGGTTCTGGATTTAATTATCAAGGTAGAAATTATGGGGGCTCTTACGATGATGCAGATAATCCTTATGGCCGCCAATAATTTACAAACATTTATCTATTAGTTAGTAAAAAGTAGATTTAGTGTCAAAGCTAATATCTACTTATTTTTTATGCCTAAACAAAATTATTGCTTTGATGTGTTAAAAATAGTTGCATTAAATATTAAATCATGTTATAATTTATTAGAAATTTCTATAATGGTAGAAAAATACACACTCAAAGTTAAAGGCTGTTGTATTGAGGACACAGGATTATTGTCTTTTTCAGCTCATTGCTTTGAGGAGGGCCTAATTTAGGAGGGGCAGTAAATACATGAAAGAGTCACAGCAAGTGAGTGTTGCAGAAAACACAGAACAGTCCGTTCATGCAGTATCCATGAAACAATTATTGGAAGCTGGCGTGCATTTTGGGCATCCTACACGCAAGTGGAATCCAAAAATGAAGAGATATATATACATGGCTAGAAATGACATATATATCATAAATTTGGAGAAGACAGTAGGACTCATAGATGAAGCTTATGCTTTTGTGAAAAAAGTAGCTTTGAGTGGCAAGTCAGTTTTGTTTGTGGGTACAAAAAAACAAGCACAGGAAGCTATAAAGTATGAGGCAGAAAAGTGCGGCATGTTCTATGTAAATTCCAGGTGGTTGGGAGGTACTCTTACCAATTTTGTCACGATAAGAAGTAGGGTAGAGAGGCTGAACAAGCTCAATAATATGGAAAAGCATGGTGAGTTTGCATTATTGCCTAAAAAAGAAGTTATTAAGTTGAAATTGGAAAGGGATAAATTGGAGTACAATTTGGGTGGTATTAAAGAGATGAGAAACCTACCAGGAGTAATTTTTGTAGTTGATCCTAAAAAAGAACATTTAGCAATTGCAGAAGCTAGAAATCTAAAAATTCCTGTTGTAGGTATTGTAGATACCAACTGTGACCCTGATGACTGTGACTTTGTAATTCCGGGTAATGATGATGCTATCAGGGCTGTTAAGCTTATAGCGGGAGCTATGGCAGATGCTTGCATTGAGGCGAATGAAGGTGCCGAAGCTCTTGCAAGGCGTAAGGCAAAGGAAGCTGAAGAACAGCGAATATTGGAAGAAACTTTGCAAGCTACGGAAAATCAAGACCAAGAAGTAGCTGAAGATATGAATATGGAGTTTAACAATTAGTTAAAAATATAGAGTAACTTATTGACTTAAAACATGACAATGAGTTTTCACAATTATACCTGATTTTTTGAGCGTACAAAATTGGTGATGTTTTTGTGAATTTTATAAGAGTAAGCGGGTAATTGCCGCGTTAAAGGAGCACATAAATGAGTTTTTCAGCACAAGACGTTGCTAAGTTGAGAGAGAAAACAGGTGCAGGTATGATGGACTGCAAAAAAGCTTTGACGGCTGTCGGAGGGGATATGCAAAAAGCGGCTTCATTCTTGCGTGAGCAAGGGGTCAATGTAGCGGCAAAGAAAGCAGACAGAGTAGCGAGTGAAGGCGCTGTAAGTAGTTATATTCACATGGGCGGGAAAATAGGTGTATTGGTGGAGATAAACTGTGAAACCGATTTTGTAGCAAAGAATCCCGATTTTTTAAATCTTGGGCGTGATATAGCTATGCATATTGCTGCGTACTCTCCAATTTGTGTAAGCAGTGACCAGTTGGAAAAGGATACCATAGAGGCAGAAAAAAGTATTTTTAAAGCACAAGCATTAAAAGAGGGTAAGCCAGCCGCCGTTGTAGAAAAAATGGTAGAGGGGCGAGTAAAAAAATATTTTAAAGAAGTCGTTTTACTAGAACAAGATTTTGCAAAGGATCCTAGTATCAGTGTTCAGCAACATATAAATAATTCAATAGCAAAAATTGGCGAAAAAATTACGGTAAGGCGTTTTGTTAAATTTGTCATGGGTGAAGGGTTGGAGAAAAAGGTTGAGGCAAACCTAGCAGATGAAGTAGCAAAGCTGACAAAGAAGAGCAAAAAATAATATCAGATTTTTTGTAGGGAAAATTTGTGTATAAAAGAATACTAATAAAATTGAGCGGTGAAGCTTTGGCAGGACCTAGTGGCAGTGGCATTGATGCTGATGTCATTGATAACATAGTCAGTCAACTTGTACAAGTGCACAAGAATGGTGTCGATGTAGCCATAGTCGTTGGCGGTGGCAATTTTTGGAGAGGTCGTCAAGGTCAAAATATGGATAGAGTTACAGCGGATCACATGGGTATGCTGGCAACTTTGATGAACTCTTTGGCCTTGCAGGACTGTATAGAAGCCAAGGGCATAACAGCAAGAGTGCAAAGTGCATTGAGTATTCCAAGCATTGCAGAAACCTTTGTTTTAAGAAAAGCAAAGGAACATTTTGATGAAAAGTGTATAGTCATTTTTGCTTGTGGCACAGGGCAGCCTTATTTTAGTACAGATACGGGTGCTGCTTTGCGCGCAGCCGAAATTGGCTCTGATGTATTGCTGATGGCAAAAAATATTGATGGGGTATATGACAGCGACCCGATAAAAAATAAAAACGCAAAAAAATATGATAGGATATCATATTTGGATATTATCAACAAAAAATTGGAATTGATGGATACGACTAGTGTTACGCTGTGTATGGAAAATCACATACCAGTCATTGCTTTTGGTTTGGGTGTAAAGGACAGTATAATTAAAGCAGCGAGTGGACAAAAGATAGGGACATTGATTGAGGGTTGATTAGAGAAAATGGTTTTTTATAACGCCAAATGGCTTGGGTGTAAAAGACAGCATAATGAAAGTAGCAGTGGGTAAAAGATAGGGACATTGATTGAGGGTTGATTAGGGGGAAAACGGTTTTTTTATAACGCCAAAATATTGGGAGAATTTTTTTATGATAGATAATGCAGAGGTAAAATCTACGCTAGAAATATTTCAAACAAAGATGCACAAAACAATAGAGCACTTTGTGAATGAGCTGCAAAATATTAGAGCGGGTAGGGCAAATGCAAATATTTTAAACAAAGTAGTCGTAGATTACTATGGTACACCTACTCCTGTGACACAAATGGCAAATGTTTCTGTCCCTGATGCTAGAAGTATTTTGATATCGGTGTGGGACATAAGTACATTAAAAGATGTGAGCAAGGCGATACAGCAATCTGACTTAGGTTTAAATCCTATTGATGATGGTAAAGTAATAAGATTAAATTTTCCACAGTTGACTGAGGAAAAACGCAAGGAGCTTGCAAAATCTATCAAAAAAATTAGTGAGGACTGTAAAGTTGTGTTGCGTAACGAAAGGCGAGATGCAATGGAATTGTTGAAAAAATTAAAGAAAGACAATGTAATTACAGAAGATGACCTCTCATCTACCGACAAAGATGTGCAAAAGCTTTTGGATAAAAATACGGAGTATGTGGATAAGCTGACAAAAGATAAAGAAAGAGAACTGCTTGAATTTTAAAGTGGTGTTTTAAAATTTTTGGTTCTGCTCATAAACAATGCTAAAAAGTGAGGAGGTTTTTTGAATGCCGCAAATACAGATAAATAACAATAGTAGTGTGCAAGCATCTAAAATCGTGTCACTAGACAGTGTTCAGACATCAAAGGCTATAAACCACATAGCATTTATAATGGATGGCAACGGCAGATGGGCAAGCAAACAAAACAAAAAGCGGATAGATGGACATAAGGCGGGAGCAGACACCATGCAAAAGATTGTAGATGTTTGCTTTGATAAAGGCATCAAACATGTGACCATATACGCTTTAAGTACAGAAAATCTCAAATATAGGCCAAAAGAGGAGATTGATAGTCTAATTGATTTGGTGAACTCTCATTTAAAAAATTCATCTTCATATTTTAAGCGTTTGTTAAAAAGAGATATAAAAGTAGAGTTTTTTGGTGACTTGTCAAAGTTTGATGACAATATTCTAGATACAATTAAAGATGTGCGCTCTAAAACTTTGCACTGTACCCATGGTCAGTTTAATATTGCTATCAACTATGGTGCAAGAGATGAATTAGCAATGGCTGTAAACCTTTGTGTAGATAGCAATACAAAAGTTGACGGTGACAGTTTGTCAAAGTTCCTTTATACAAAAAATATGCCCGATCCTGACATCATAGTTAGGACAGGCGGTGATGTTCGGTTGAGCAATTTCATGTTATATCAGGCTGCTTACAGTGAGCTTTTTTTTAGCAAGACACTTTGGCCAGATTTTTGTGAACGAGAGCTTGATAGCATCATTGAGGAGTTTTATACACGCAAAAGAAATTTTGGCAGAGTTTGAAATAGTTGTGTTTTATAGTGACAGGCTTATATAAAACAAATTGACAAAAATGAAGACAAGAATCATCACAGGCTCTATAATTTTTAGTATATATGTAGTTTTTATCACACTTACTGCATTTATAGCTGACCCAATAGGTCGGTTGTTTTATGATGCTATGGTGATTGCAATGATGATTATTGGCGGTATTGAAATGTCTAATGCGATATCAAAGAGGTATGGTAAACCTATTGTCGCTTTTATTGTGTTAAACTGCCTGTTGGGCTATGCGGTTTTCAAGGTTGTTCACCACACATCTTTTTGGGGAGGGGTAGAAAATGGTGGTATCTTTGCATTTTTTGGGCAACTCTTTGTTATTTTTTTATTGTGCATAATTTACAACATGTTTAAAAAGAGAGATATCAGTAATGTTTTTAGCACAATATTTGTATTGGTTTATCCCGTATCTTTGATGGTCTATATACTGTCACTTAACTACTTGATGGACAGTTTGAGAATAATGGCCATACTGCTTGTTTTTATGATATCTTCTTTTACAGATGTGTTTGCTTACTTTGTAGGCAGTATTGTAAAAGGACCAAAGCTTGCTCCCAATATAAGTCCAAAAAAAACAGTCAGTGGAGCTATTGGTGGTCTGATGGGAGGGCTATTGGCAAGCTTGCTGGTGTTTATGTTTGGTCAGTTTGGCATAATGAAAGTAGAACTTTTCACAAATGACGCAACCATAAATATGTATCATCTGACAATTATTGGTGTTTTGGGTGCGGCATTTAATCAACTTGGAGACCTTGTTGCCTCTTTTATTAAAAGGGCGTGTGGTGCAAAAGATTTTAGCAGTCTGTTGCCTGGTCACGGAGGTGTAGTCGATAGGGTAGATGGAATGATGTTAGTGGCTGTTTTTGTATTTTTATATATTAGTGCATTTGATATGATGAGTAAAAGTATAGTGTGACATCGGAAATATGAAAGAAAAAATAAAATTATTTATTTTAGGAAGTACAGGTAGTATAGGTACTCAGACGCTGAACATTGTCAGACGGAACTGTGATAAGTTTTGTGTTGTAGGTTTATCTGCTGGCAATGATTATCCGTTGTTAGCCAAGCAAGCAAATGAGTTTGGTGTCAACATTGTAGGGATAGCAAACCAAACTCACAAAAAAGCACTGCAAGCACTTTTGCCAAATGCAAAAGTTTTTTGTGGAGAGGAAGCGCAGACAGTGTGTGCTGATACAGATGCTAATATAGTTGTCGCAGCTGTGAGTGGAATCATAGGTATTCATGGAGTTGTCGCAGCATTAAAAGCCAGCAAAAAAATTGCTTTGGCCAATAAGGAAGTTTTGGTTTCAGCAGGACGAATATTGATGAAATTGGCAAAAGATAATCACACAGAGATATTGCCAATAGACAGTGAACACAGTGCCATCAAAGAATGTCTAAGTGGTCATAAATTTGCAGATGTCAAGCGCTTGATTTTAACAGCTAGTGGTGGTCCTTTTTATTTTTTGACAAAAGAAGAGCTAGAAAAAGTCACACCTCAGAGAGCTATTGTTCACCCAAACTGGAATATGGGCAAAAAAATTAGCGTAGACAGTGCTACCATGTTTAATAAGGGACTAGAACTTATTGAGGCTAGGTGGTTATATGATACCACAAATGTTGAATATATTATACACAGAGAAAGTGTGATACACAGTATGGTTGAGTTTATAGACGGTAGCATTGTAGCACAGCTGTCCAGCCCAGATATGGAGTTGCCTATTCAACAGAGTTTAACCACACAAAAACTACAAAGAGAAGGTACTACAAATTTTGTAGACCTTTCACCGATATCTTTTTACCCTTGTCAAGAAGACAAGTTTCCAGCTCCTAAGTTGGCAAAACAACTGATTATGAAAGGTGATACAATTTTGCCCTGTGTGTACAGCAGTGCAAATGAGGTAGCTGTTCAACATTTTTTAAATGGTAAAATTGGATTTTGTGACATTTATAGAATTGTGGAAAAAACTGTGAATCAATTTAAAGATAACATAAAACCTAGCATAGACAATGTTTTAAATGTTGATAGAGAAATAAGAGAAAAATTGTCAATGGAGAGTTGAAGGTATGGAGGAATTTTTTTGTTTGTATTTTTTATTATAGTTGCCATTGCAATACTTTTACTTATGGTGGTCATACACGAGTATGGTCACTACTGTGCTGGGAAACTATTGGGATTTAAAATTTTGGAATTCTCTGTTGGTTTTGGACCAAAAATTTTGCAGAGGACACTAAAAAATGGTGAAAAGTTTACATTGCGAATGATTCCTTTGGGTGGATATTGTGCTTTTTTTGACGAAGAAGGCACAGGTGATGGCTCCCAAAATGGTGTAAAATCTTTTGTTCAACATTCTCCACTACACCGCATGATTGTATTTGTTTCTGGTGCATTGTTTAATTTTGTGTCTGCAATTATTTTTGCTTTGATTTTTATTTTTGTCAGTGGATACAGTGTTCCCGTTGTCAATGAGTTGACGCCTGTTTTGGAAAATCCAAATCAAAACTACGCAACAGAGCTCAAACTAAATGACATCATTGTGGGAGTAAACGACAGAGAATTGGGAGTGATGTACACATGGAACGACGCTATGAACACTGTAAAAGGAGACAATGTGGACTTTTACCTTACAGTTGTCAGAGATGGTAATTATGAAAAAATAACAGTGCGTAGACAAGAAATAAGTGTATTGGACGAACAAAATAATGTACAGACTTATCAGGGATTTGGCTTTGTACCCGTGTATCAAAAACAAAGCGTAAATTTTTTTGATGCAGTTGCAAATTGTGTACCATTGACATTAAAGTTTAGCTGGATGATTTTAGGTGCTTTTGGTAGCATGCTGACAGGTCAAGTTCCGCTGACACAGATGACAGGTCCTATCAGTACCGTTACGAGTATAGCATCTTTTGCCC
>JAITUJ010000014.1 GCA_031286385.1 Clostridiales bacterium
CCAGTAAATGCAGTGGCTAGACGCATTATGTTTTACAAGCGTTTTGCAAAAGTGTTGAATGCCAATATACAAGGTGAACAATTGTCTGTAAAAAACATGAAACCTTGGGGTTGATTTTAGTATATATGATGATAATATTTTTGTAACCTATATTTTGCTAGCAGAGTGTTCAGACTAAAGCAATACATCAGTGAGTCAGCACACAGCATAGACAAAATTGTTATAAAGACACCAAATTTTGCTTCTGTAATTGAAAAATAAAGTCAGTATAAAAAATAAAGATTTAAAAAATGTGTTTATCAAAAGTACGCTTTGAGGTAAACACATTTTTTTGTAAACTAAATATTGATTTAAAAAAGATACTATTAAATCCGTTAAACTCAAAGCGGGCGAATTTGGCAGATGGTTCAACATGGAATGGATTTGACAAAGCTGTGAATTCTGCAAAAAATTATGGTGGTGATGGAATTGCAGTTGTATTGACAGGTGAAGTATGGTGCATTGACTTAGATAAACAGATTATAGCAGATGGACAATACAGCCAGTTAGTAAAAAAATTCTAGACGATTTTAAAGACACTTATGCTGAAAAAAGTGTGAGTGGCAAAGGAGTTCATATTTTTGGATTAGGACAAGTTCCGGACGGATATATGAGTAAAAATGTTAAGTTAGATATTGAGCTATATTCGAAAGACAGGTTTATTTGCGTGACTGGTGACATGATCTCAGAAAGAAATGAGCTGACGGATTGTACAATGGAATTAACGGAGTGCACTAGTAATAAGAGGTGCAAAGTATTTTATTGCCACCAAAGATAAAGACCAATTACTAACATGGATACAAGTTAAAGACAGAGGAACAAATATCAATATAACAGCTAATAAAAAAAGAACAGAAATAGATTTAGCAAAGTGTGATAAAGATATCATCAAGTTGAGAGGGGAGATAATAAAATCATTGACAGGAGATAGTAATTTTTCACAAGAATTACTAGGGACACTCATGAAAGACAAGGAGATAGAAAGGGAGGAGTTGTAATAGGAAACACAAAATCATAAGAAGAGTTGTTGCTGTCAAATAATCAATTATCTGCCCAAGCGAATTTGAGTAATGATTTAGATAATTGGGAAGCAAGATTTGATACACAAAGTAAAGAAGGCAAAAAAGCCATGCTTCTTGATATTATTGACAAAATAACGCTAAATGGATATAATGTACAAGTAGAGTATAAAATAAAGTTTGATACACTCTACAATATGATACCATTAGGTTCTTTGATCGGTGGAGCTCTAACTCTGCAACGATGAGTTTAAGAAATTTATTTAGAGAATTTGTGAGTTCTGCGTTAATTGGTGGAGTGATAGATGAGAAGACATATTCTTGGTTTGCTAACAAGGAAAATTTGGACAATAATTTTGTGGGATTTAACACTCAATTGAGATTTAGTAGAGTTTAGTTTTTTAAAACGTAATGATAATGAATTATCACTATGTGCGTAAAATGGAGGTTTTTTTTGAAACAGCAAAATGACAAACTAGTATTTTATTTTAGAGGTAGAAAAACAGCAAATATAATATCTAGTATGTTTTCTTTAATAGGTTTTACACTGATTATCTTTGGAATAATATCGATAAATAGTAATGATAGCGAAAGAAATATTTTTGGAATGGTATTGCAAGAATAATAATAAATGTGTTAGCTATTATTTTAATTTGTATAGTTATTTTAACCTTAAAATAACTATACAGAATGAAAAAATTTTTCTTATACTATCTTTTTTATGTCAAAAATAGTATTATTATATACATGAATATAAGGCCACAAATTGATAAGATAGCGTATTGCAAGTAGACTTAATTTTGTTAAAGAAAGTCGGGTTAATTGTGATTGAATTTAAAGATTACAGAGGTTGAGTCTTTGGTAATAAAAAAATAAAAATTGGACACAAGTGCTGGCATTTTGAAAAATCAAGTACCAATTTTATAATCAATAATGCAAATGAAAAACATATAATTTATTGTTTTTTATTCTATGCTATACTATAATTTTGTAGCATGTCTTTTGTTCTAACTTAGCACTATATTTTTGTGCTGAATGTATGAAAATTTATTTTTAAAATAGAAAAGAACAGGTTTGATAAGACCTGTTCTTTTGCGGAAAAACAATAATATAGGTTGAGTTAAATTTTTTTAGATTATATCTATTCTTTTATTTTTTTTTGCTTTGTATAGTAATATTATCATGATTACCAGTATAATTAATAACAACATGATTATAAATGCAGCAATTTGCATTACGGTAATATTGTCATACTGCAAACTATTTGTTGGAACGTCTACAATTACCACGCCATCATAAAAAGAATTATAGTATTCTATTCTAGTAAAGTTAGTTTGTGCACTAAAAACTCCTAAAACTCGTACTCTTGTACCTTGTGGTATACTAAAAGCTAAGTCATCTTGTGAAGCCGTAGAAATTGGTATGATTCCAAATACGTCGGATAGTTTTATGGTTGCGTTTGGTCTGTTTACTCTTTGAGCACCTGGTCTAAAATATTGACCGATGTTTAAGTTGTGGGAGAGTATATAGCCTGTCATATTATCTACACTAACTTTAAACCATGTGAGCCCATTGATACTGTACTTTACAAAATCAAGAACACTTACTTGTGTGTTGCTTTTTAGAGGTTGTCCATAGTTGAGTGCAACAGAAAATACAGTAGGAAATCGATATAAATAGGCACCATCATTTGTCAAAGCAGTGTTAGCAATAGGGGGCGAGTACTCATTGCCTTGAACAGTCAACAAATGTCTAAGTACATAACCCACAACAGGCTGCAAATTTGTAGAAGCTGTATTTTTTTTATCTAGCATTACAAAATCAAACATATCAAATTCAGTGCCTTCTTGTACCATGATTACCTTTGTACCTTCCAAAAGTGGTGTAGTGTTGGAAAATTCAGTAGGGAAGTCATACAGTACCGTTTGAGATGTCACTGTTCTAAATATTTTATCGCTGGTAGGATTGTCAGCACTGTTATCTAGATAGTCAGGGCGCGGATATTTGCTCTGATCCAAAATAGCAATACCTGCAAGCTCACTGTTTACTGCAATTACAGCATTGCTATATTTGTGTGTTATCAACAAATCTCCAATTTTCAACTGTTGTCCGGTTGCAGTATTGATATTTGCCATAGATATTGCCATATCCATTTCACTAGCAAATCTTATAAGGTTGATATTTATTGTTTGAACTATCGCTTTTGCTTTCTTGGTTGTTTTAGGCATTTTTTGTAAGTCTCCATTTTCGTACAATAAAAATGCATTCTCTTCAAAGTCAACTGTAAAACTAGTGGGAAGAGTGGAAATTTTCTCCCCAATAGGCTCATCAAACTCATCTACAACATGTGTTATATAGTAGTCTCCCAAGTTCATACTATGCAATACATAGATGCCTTTTTTGTCTGGCGCTGTCTGTATTTTTAATATATCTACACTCAATGTTCTTAAAACTTGTAAGTTGTCGTTAGAATCTAAATAAAGTATTTGATGTTCAGTGTGCGTGTACAAATTGTCCATGGCGTCAATTGACAAATCAAAAATGAGATAGGGCACAGTTATTGTACGCAATGGAGTGCTATTCAAATTATTTAAGTCAAAAATATCGATTGCACTGCTGTTGTTTTCAGGATATCTCAACACATATAAGTTGTTTGTTCTATTTACTGCCGCTACTACTGGCGCACTGACTGATAGATACGAATTACTGTCTTTTAAAGAAAGCACTCTGTTATTTTTGCTGTCAACTACAAAAACATCCCCGCTGCGTGACACTATGCTTGTAGGGCTGTCGTAAAATCCTGTCTGACTAGATCTGCCCATCAGTAGTGTCTTTGGAGTTTGTGAAGGGTCACTAATAGGCAAAGTCATCATTGTATATTCATTTTGTTTTAATTGAATAAAATACAGGATATTATCTAAAATTCTTGATGTGATAATACTTTGTATCGCTACGACTACTTCTTCTTGGGGGGTAGTTATAGGAAACCAATGCTGTTCAATGCCAGTATAGTAAAAAAATACATTGCCATTGGCGTACTGCAAGTTGTCTACCTTGCCTAGCAATACTTTTAAAGTGGTACTTACAGCTCCTTTAACCTGTCGTATTTCCGTTTTATTTCTATCTACTCCACCAGATATCAATAAAGTGTAATCAGATAATGACAAGTTGTCTGCTCGTTGAACAACTGCCAAGCAGTCTATAAACTGCATGTCAATGCTAAGCGTCAAACTTTGGTTTTGAATAGTATTATCCAAAGCGTATCTATGCAAACTAAAATCTGTTGGCGTTGATTGTACATAATACACTGCATTGTAAAAAGTGTCAAAACACTGTACATTAGTTGCAATTGTGCTGGATACAGAAGGCCCATTCAAAATCAAATCGCCATTGTCTTTGAGTATAGTTATATATCTTCCGTTTGTGTTTTCAGAAACTCCAAAGTCTTTTAGCCATAAAGTACCATCAAAAGTAGCAATTTCCTCTATATTTAAATTTTCTTTCCCTATTGTAGAAGCGTTCTTTAACTGTACAATATGAGTTTTGTTGCCAAATTCTTCTGCTACTATCAAGTCATCACTTGTGCCTGTATTATCATTGGTGCTTTTAAGTGCAAATGGTTCATTGAAGTAAAAATAGTTTTTTGAACCCACATACTCATATCCAGCGACTGTCGTACTATCAGAATTTGCATGATTGGAAAATACACCAAAATGGCTCATTGTACTTGTTGTAAACAATGAAACGAGAATACATATAAATAGTAAAAATTTGTTAGTCATAATATTACTATTATAACAATTTTACAAATATATGTAAAGCAATTTTAAACACAAAACAAAAAAATTAATTGAAGTACTTTGTCAATTTTCCCATTATGTCATTGTTGACAAAAGGTTTTATTGCTTTAAAGCCGCTCGGATTGACTTTTTTTTGAGTATTTTTTATATTGTTGGCAAGGTTGAGTGCTTGACTCAATTGAGGGTTGCCACTATTTTTGGCAATTGCATTTATTAATGCCGTTTGATCTGATTTTCCACTTATCAAACTTGTAAGCAACATTGAGTTTACGCTGTCGTTTGTACTGGCATGGGAATCATTTTCTGATTCTGTTTTGGTTTGTGATTTGCTGTTGTTTAACAGCAGCGGTATGATTGAGTTTAAATCCATAGTCACTATTATATATATGCTGGCATATCATAATAGTGATATATTTAGCAATTTTTTAGGAGTTTTTATATGCGTCAATTTAAAAATTTTAAAGAGCCTAAACTTGATAATTTTACGCAACAAAGTGAAGAGTTACAACAGTCGCTACAAAAGTACAGTAATATGAATGAGGAACAGTTGCTGGATCAGTTGATTAAAAATATTGCTATGCAAAAAGCAAATGGTACTTTTGACAAACAGAGATTGATGCAGTTTGTTACTTCTGTACACACCTATATGACGCCCGAACAAATAAGTAAAATGCAGGAGATTGTTGATATCATGGATAGCAATCAATAATAGAAAATTTGCACTTATGAAAAACGAAAGAAATAGATTGTCAATTGATATTTTTCACAAAAATAATATCAAGGGGCAAAATGTAAATGTTGCTGTAATTGACACAGGAATTAAAGCCCATTTAGACTTTGTGTTAGTCAAAAATAGGATAATAGAATTTTGGGATGTGCAAAAAGGCAATGTCATGCCTTATGATGTAAATGGGCATGGTACTGCTGTATGCGGTATTTTGGCAGGATGCGGACTGATTTCTGGTGGTAAGTTTGCCGGTATTGCACCAAATGCAAATATAATTGGTGTAAAGGCTATTTCAGATGATGGCATTGGTGACACAAAATCTATTTTGGAAGGTATGCACTATGTATCTCAAAACAAAGATAGATTGGACATTAGAGTAGTTTGTATGAGTTTTGGTAGCGAACCTGAATTCCCTGACCCTATAATGAGAGGGGCAGAGATACTTTGGAATCAGGGTATTGTAGTTGTAGCCAGTGGCGGTAATGATGGACCAAATTCGGGTACCATTCGGTCACCAGGTGCGACACCCAGCATACTGACAGTCGGGGGGGTTGATTGGGATATTAACGATGTTCCTTTTGTTGTGGATTTTAGTAGTCGTGGTCCATGGCGTGGTTTTAGTCGTCCTGATATTGTCGCACCAGCTGTAAATATTACCACAACGGGCGTACAATCTCACTATACTGTAATGTCAGGTACTTCGATGTCTGCACCTATGATTGCAGGTATTGTCGCACTTATGCTTTGTATGCGTCCAAAATTGAATCCCAATAAAATTAAAGAAATTTTATTGAGCAGTGCCACTTTTGTAGACAACGATAAAAATGCGAGTGGATGGGGATTGGTTGATGTGGATAAAGTTTTTAAACAATTTTTGAGTGCGGACAGTACTGTGTAAAAATATTATGAGTTAACAAAAAATACAAAATAAATGCTCACCAAAATTGAAGTTGTATTAATTTTTTGACAAATGTTCAATTTAGAGTGTGGCCATTCAGCCACGAAGGAGAAAATATGTTTCGACATAACAGATTTGATACAAATAGGTCCCATAGACCAGTCCCCCCCATCGCTTCTATTCCACCAGCATGTAGACCGCCACATATTTGTCACAGTTTTGTACTTGCTGCTTTTGCAACCAGAAGGTCTGCTGATATTTTTTTTAGAAGATTGTTGGTAGCCGGCATACATGCTACCATAGAACCTTTCAACAGACGACAGTTTTTTGGCAACAACTTTGCAGTAAGGATGAGACTGAAAGATAAATTTTTTGCTAGTAGATTACTGTTTGGCGAAGTCAGTGCTGATTTTTTAGGATGGTTTCATGTCTAAAAAACAGCGACAAAATAATACAAAAAGAGTACAACAAATCTGTTGTACTCTTTTTTAGTTCAAAGTTCAATTTTATAAAGACATCTTTGATTGACTAATAATTTTTGATGTGCTATAATGTGCAGATGACACATGAATTGTCAGAGCAAATTATTCAGAAAATTAGTACAGTTGTACCAAATGCAAACTGTGAACTGGAATATCAAAATCCTTATCAGTTGTTAGTGGCTGTCGTCTTGTCCGCACAATGTACGGATGTTCGGGTAAATAAAGTTGCAAGAGAACTGTTTGAGGTGGCTAGTACTCCCTTGCAAATGGTGCAACTTGATGAAGTTAAGCTACAACAAATTTTGCGACCTTTGGGATTTTTTAGAGCTAAGGCTAAGTCAATCTTGACACTGTCAAAGCAACTATTGGATAAACATGATGGTATTGTTCCGCAAGATAGAGAGCAACTTCAAGCGTTGCAAGGTGTGGGAAGAAAGACGGCAAATGTAGTGCTAATGGAAGTTTTTAAGCAACCTGTAATTGCAGTAGACACACATGTATTTAGAGTGTCTAGACGCTTGTTACTTTCGTCTAGTGACACGCCAAAGGGCGTAGAGAATGATTTGTATGAAAATTTACCAAAGCATTTGCATCTTAAAGCTCACCAAACTATACTTCACTTTGGTAGGTATTTTTGTAAAGCACAAAGACCACTTTGTGAAAGATGTGTAGTGAAACAATATTGCACATACTTAAATATAGGAACAAAAAATAATACTTAGCTGCTAAGTTTTGGAGTGCAGAAATGTTTGTAGATAAAACAAAAATTTTTATAAAAGCTGGCAATGGCGGAGATGGGCACACTTCTTTTTTTACAGAGAAGTACATCATAAAAGGTGGTCCAGATGGCGGAGATGGCGGCAAAGGTGGAGATGTTTACTTTAAAGCTTTTAAAGACATGTCTAGTCTTGTAGATTACAATTATGGTACTCACTACTGTGCAGAAGATGGACTTAGGGGTGCAAGCAGATTTTGTGCTGGTAAAAGTGGAAAAGATTTAACAATCAAAGTGCCTGTTGGTACGGTCATTAAAGATATCGAAAGTGAAGGTATTTTGGCAGATATGACAGAAGATGGACAGACAGTACTTGTATTAAAAGGTGGAAGTGGAGGCAAGGGTAACGCAAGATTTAAGTCATCTACAAGGCGCTCTCCATATTTTAGTCAATTGGGACAAAAATGTGAGAGTAAAGCAGTAAGTTTAGAATTAAAACTTATAGCATCCGTTGGGCTTGTCGGTTTTCCCAATGTAGGCAAGTCAAGTTTATTGTCAAGTATAAGTTCTGCTAAACCCAAAATAGCGAACTACCATTTTACCACATTGACTCCGAGTTTGGGTGTAGTCAAAGTCTATGATGACAGTTTTGTTGTGGCAGATATACCCGGTTTGATTAAAGGCGCATCTTTGGGTGCAGGGTTGGGAATAGAATTTTTACGACACATAGAGAGGACCAAGTTGATAGTTCATGTCATTGATATAAGTTGTATAGAAGGGCGTGACCCCATATTGGACTTTAAAACCATAAACACCGAACTTGAAATGTACAGCAATAAACTTGCAAATATGCAACAAGTGATTGCACTCAACAAAGCAGATATTGCTGATAAAGCGAATATAGAAAAGTTTAAGAAAGCTATAAAAGGTGACATTGTGCTGATAAGTGCTGTTACGGGACAGGGGCTAGATGAGCTTAAAAAAATAGTGTACAAGCGATTGCAAACAGTAACGGTAGACGATACTCCGTTGGAAATTTTTGTTTATCCAGAGAGAGATACTCTCAATTTCGAAATCGTTCGTCACGATGATGCAAGCTTTGAGGTTATGGGTGGACTGATAGATGAGCTTGCCCGCAATGTAGTGTTAGACGATTTGGAGAGTAATAAGTACTTTCAGAAAAAACTTAAAGATAATGGTGTGATGCAATCACTAAAATACAATGGCGCAAAGGATGGGGATAGAGTTAAGATACTTGATGTCGAATTTTTATATTATGATTGAGTAATATAGAAATGTAGGTAAACAGTATAATTATTTAAATATTGCAAAATGGAAAAAATGAAAATAGCAATTTACGGTGGTACTTTTGACCCTATACACAATACACACTTGCAAATTATTGCATATTTGAGCGGTCAGTTTGACAAAGTCATAGTAGTACCAAACAATCAGTCACCTTTTAAAAGTGCAAATACAGCTTCTGAACATAGATTGTGCATGTTAAGACTTGCCCTACAAGACTATGATAAGGTAGAAATTGACTTGCAAGAGTTGAATAGAAAACCACCTAGTTTTACCATTGATACTGTTAAAAACCTAATAGTCAAGTACAGTAATGCGCAACTTTTTTTGTGTTTGGGACAAGATAGCGTAAAGCAATTTGATAGGTGGAGTCAATACAATGAGTTGATGTCTATGTGTAAAATTGTAGTGATAAAGCGCACACCCTATTTTTCAATGGACAATTTTGATAGTTTTGATATAAATATGATACAACTACAAGAGACACCTTTTGACAGTTTTGTAATGGACAAAAATTTTGATGGTCTTTCTAGCAGTATCGTTAGGGTTGCTTACAGCTTGGGCTGGGGAAAATGTTTTGTTCCAAAAAGTGTGAATGAATATATCACTCAATGTGGTTTATATCAAGATTTTTGTAAAATTTCCAGTAGGTTATGTGATTTTGACTTGTCAGAGAATCGTATATCTCATATAAAGAGGAGTGTCTTAAATGGGGTGAGCCTTGCTTGTGTTTATCATGTTGAGGTTGATAAGGTAGTCGTTGCAATGTTATTGCATGATATTGTAAAAAACACTAGTTTACAAAAATTGCAAGCGATGGGAATGGACACCATTGGTTTTGAAAAATTGCCTGACAAAATTGTACACTCTTGGGCAGGTGAATGCGTAGCAAAAAAAATCTTTGGAATTTGCGATACGGACATTTTACATGCCATTAGGTATCACACTACAGGTAGACCGGGGATGTCAATATTGGAGAAAATAGTATATTTGGCTGACGCTACTGAATGGGGTAGGTTGCAAGATTATGGTCAAAGTCTTGAACAGAAAAATGCATTGTTGAATATAATATATGCAGCATTTTTAGGAGAAATTGACAGAGCTATGCATCTTGCATTAAAATTTAGTATGGACAGTTTGCATCATAGAGGGCTTGAAGTGTACTACTTGACACAGCAAGCATTGGATTTTTATAATAAATAATTAATTGGTTTATAGGAGATGCTTAAAATGGTAGACATTTACAATCAACAAAATACACGACTAGAAGGTTTAGAGTTGGCAAAAATCATTGCAAACTGTATAATAGACAAAAAAGGTACAGATGTCATTGGCATAAATTTGAACAATATAAGTAACATTGCTGATTACTTTGTCATTGCAAGTGCAAGCAATACAACTCTGGTCAGGGCTATTGCCGAAGGAATAGACGAAAAGTTGAGTAAAACTTACTCAATAGAACCTCTTAGGCGTGAAGGTTTGAAGGAAGCGAGATGGATAGCACTTGATTACAGTACAGTCATCGTTCACATTTTTCTAGCTGATAGTAGAAAGTTCTATCAGCTAGAAAGACTATGGATAAACGAAAGTAATCTCGTGCAATTTGAGCAAAAGTAGTTTGAGTGTAGAAAGTAAAATACTAAGAATACGCATCACAAAATGGAAACAGAAAAGTTGACAGTAAAATTGTTGAGCATAAGCATTATAAATTTGTTTTTATATTATTTTATTAAAGTATCATTTTTATTGTAAAAAATGCTTGATTTTTTACAAAGCTAGTAGTATAATATCATAACATATGTAAAAGATATATATAAATACAGTTTTAAGGTAGATGATAGTATGAGTTTAGAACGCTTTATTCCTTACTCTTCTGGCGGAGAGCTCCCTGAAATAACCCCTAAGGTGTTGACACTTTGGGGTTTTGAGATTACAGAAACTATGTTAAGTGGAGCAGTGACAGTTGCAGTGTTGGTAATCTTAGCTTTGGTTATTCGGTTGTTTTGCATTCCACGGTGGAGAAAGCATTTGTCCAGCACTACTGGTGTACAGACTGTATTGGAAAAACTAGTGGAAGGTATAGAATCCAACTGTGATGAAATGATTTTTGTTCATTCTAAAAACCAGTTTAGGTTTTTGACATTTTGGTTTTTTGCTGTTGTACTGTATATCTTTTTTGGTACTTTTATAGAAGTATTGGCATTGCGACCGCTCACGGCAAGTCTCTCTATGACACTCACTGTTGCTTTGTTTACATTTGTATTTATACACATTTTGGGATTCGTTCAAGCGAGTTCGCACAAACAGTTGAAAAACAGATTTAAGCACTACTTAAACCCAATCAATATAATTACGGACAGTGTAGTGCCCATGAGTATGGCTTTGAGAATGTTTATCAGTGTTTTTTCAGGTTATTTGATTATGAGCTTACTGTACAGTATCCCGTTTCCTGTCGCTCACCCAGTCATTGGTTATCTGATTTTTACCTTGTTTCATGCTGTTGTGCAAAGTTATGTGTTTTTTGTTTTGTCAACGGGTTTTATTTCAGAAGCCATTGAATAGTCTAAAAACTACTTGTGCTGTTAATATAGAAGTGTTTAGCGGCAATATTAAAGTTGTTTGTATGTAAATAAAAAGGAGTAATTTATGGAAAATCTTTTTAATTCTTTTATGTCAGTAGTATTAATGTTGGCAGCAGAAGTTGGCAGTTTTGCACCACTTGGTGCTGGAATTGCAGTTTTCACAGGCGTCGGTGCTGGCATAGGTATTGGTATTGCCACAGGTAAAGCTGTCGAAGCTACCGCAAGGCAGCCAGAAGCAGCGGGCAAGATAAGGACAATTTTGTTGTTGGGATTGGCATTTGCAGAAACTACTGCAATATATGGTGTATTCATAGGTATATTGTTGATATTTATGTAAAAAGGAATTTGTTTTAAATTTTATATTTATTTTTATTTAATTAAAAATAAATATAAAATAATGTAAAGGAGCATTTATGTTATTAGCCGAAAAAAGCAATGTTTTTGAGCAACTAGGTTTAACTTGGCAAGAGGTCATTTTTCATGCAATTAGTCTTTGTCTTCTTGCCGTAGTTTTGTGGTATTTACTTTATAAACCAGTCAAAAAAATGATTCAAGAGAGAAAGACAAAAATACAGGAAGTATTTGAAAAAAATCAAAAACTGCAACAGGAAGCCAACAGTTCTAAGCGTGAATACGAGCAATTGCTGATGCAAGCAAGAGAGGAGGCTACTATTGTAGCACAAGAGGCGACTGCAAAAGCACAAGAAAGTGTAAAAAGCATACTGGAAGAAGCAGAGAAAAAGGCAGAAGCTATTGTGGGTGTAGCTCATAAAGAAACAGTCGTCGAGTTTACCAGAATGCAAAACGAGTTTAAGGAAAAAGCTGCCGATATTATCATTGATATTGCTAGCAAAATTGTAGAGCGTGAAGTAAATGAAAAGGACAATAAAAAATTTATTGAAGAGTGCTTAAAAGAGTGGGATAAGTAGTATGGTTAAAAAGCATCTTATAAAAATTGTCGTGTCGCAAGAAATTGGTAGTACACTGCAAAAAAAAGTGGAAGCCTTTTTGCAAAAGAAGCATGCAGGTGTAGAGCTTGATTTTGAGTATGAAGTTGACAGCAGTATACTGGGAGGGTTGTTAATAATCGACGGTGATCAGTACTATGATGGAACGCTAAAAAACCAACTGATTAAAGTGAGAAAGTCTTTTAAATAGCCCATACTTATTGACAATTTATCTACTTTAAATGACAAAATTTTAAGCAGAAGTGAAGGGTACAAAAAATACAACATCAGTTTAGAATATATGAAAAAACTTAGTCCACAAAATTTAATAAAAGATTTTAGTGCAAGTGTTGGCAAGTTTAAAAAAAGCTACATTCGTCAAGAAGTTGGAAGAGTGGTTTTTAGCGGAGATGGCGTGGTAAGGATAGAAGGTTTGCAACACTGTAAATATGGAGAACTTTTGGAGATTGATGGTTGTCACAGGGCAATTGCATTTAACATTGAAGAAAATATAATCGGTGCAATTGTATTGGGAGAACCAGAAGCTGTATCCAATGGTAGCTTATGTCATGCTACTGGAGAAATTGTAACTGTTCCGGTGGGTAATGAGTTGCTAGGGCGCGTAGTTGACCCATTGGGCAATCCACTTGATGGACTAAAAGCCGTTAAGGCAAGCGCTCATAGACCAATAGAATCCCCAGCTCCCCAAATCATTGACCGCTCAAAGGTCAACCAGCCACTGCAAACAGGTATTATGGCCATTGATAGCATGATACCAATAGGCAAAGGGCAGAGAGAGTTGATTTTGGGAGATAGGCATACAGGCAAAACAAGTCTAGCTATTGACACAATTTTAAATCAAAAAGGTAAAGATGTAATATGCGTTTATGTGTCTATTGGTCAAAAAGCTGCTTCTATAAGTTCTATAATGCACTTGTTGATGGAACAAGGCGCTATGGAATATACTACAATAGTGTGCAGTACTGCTAGTGATTCTGCTCCCATACAGTATATTGCGCCGTATGCAGGCTGTGCAATTGCAGAAGAGTTTATGTACAAAGGTAAAGATGTTTTGATAGTCTATGACGATTTGACAAAACATGCCATTGCATATAGGGCCATGAGTCTACTTTTAAAGCGTCCATCTGGTAGGGAAGCGTATCCAGGTGATGTATTCTATATACATTCAAGACTATTAGAGCGTACCGCAAAGCTAAACAAAGAGTTGGGTAGTGGAAGTATGACAGCGCTACCAATATTGGAAACAATTTCAAATAACTTGTCACTCATACCTACCAATGTGATTTCTATTACCGACGGACAAATATTTTTGGAAACAGAGCTTTTTAATGCAGGTGTGCGACCAGCAATAAATGTAGGATTATCCGTATCTCGTGTAGGTAGCTCAGCGCAGATAAAGGCTATGAAAAAAGTCAGTGGCAAATTGAGGCTTGACTTGTCACAGTATAGGGAGCTTGCAATCTTTGCACAGTTTGGTTCTGACTTAGACGACTACACAAAAAAGATTTTGGATTATGGGGTTAGGACAATAGAAATGCTTAAACAGCCTGTCCATAGTCCTCTTGATGTAGCTAAGCAAGTTTGTCTTTTGTATGTAACTACAAAAGGAATGTTGGTAGATATTGAAGTGCACAGGTTATCTACTTTTAAGAAAGAGTTTTTGCACTACTTAGATAGTAGTCACGCAGAAATTTTGCAAACAATTAACAGTCAAGGAGATTTAGATTTCGAAGCTAGTTTAAAGCTTGATGAAGCGGTAAAGAGATTTTTAGAATTCTACTTTGAAAAGTGATTTAATTAGTTTTAAATAAAATTGTGCATTTTAAATTTTATTTTTAATTGTATATGTTATTATGAAAAACCTAAGTGATTTAAAGTTGCGCATTAAAGCAGTTAAAGACACATTGCAGATAACAAAGGCAATGGATACCGTTAGTAGTGCAAAAATGCGTAAAGCAATGGCAGTATTAAAAGACAACCAAAATTATTTTGATAGAATTCAAGAGTGCATACAAGATATGGTTAATTATACTGCTAGCAATGACAATAAATATTTAAATCCTACAAAACAAGGCAAATCTGCTTATATTGTGATTTCTAGTGACAAGGGACTGTGTGGCTCTTATAACAACAAGGTGTTAAAGTTTGCAAATGAGCGACTAAAAGAAGAAAAAATGAATCAAGATACTGTAATTTTTGCAGTTGGATTGATGACAAAAGATTATTTTGAAAATTTAAATTACAATGTTTCGTCTGATTTTATATTTTTATCTAGTATTGCTTCTCATAGAGATAGCATAAAGATGGCTGATAAAATTGAATTGTTATACAGCAGTGAGCAGTTAAGTAGTGTAAAACTTATCTTTACACAAGCGAGTGAAACAGGTCAGTACAAACCACAAATTATAAATGTTTTGCCAATAATAAAGCAAAATAATATTGTGAGCATGCAAGACGAAGAGTATTTTAAAGAGTTGCAATTTGAGCCTTCTATAGAAGTTGTAATGCAACAACTTGTAAAACAGTATTTGATTGGCATCTTTTTTGGAGCATTGGCACACTGTTCTGTGTGTGAACACACCAGCAGGCGTATTTCTATGAAGACCGCTAGTGACAATGCAGAAAAAGTTCTGGTATCTATGATTGATAAAAGCAATCAAATAAGGCAAGAACAAATAACAGAAGACATTGCTACAAATGAGCGAAATTGACTTAAAAGTATGAATGACGAAAAAAGTACAACTAAAAAGATGAAGCGCAAAGAAAGCACAGAAGCGTTAGATAAACGCTGTAATCAGCGTGTGCAGTTTGCCTTTGATGCAAATTTGGTACAAAGTGACTTGAATGGTGACTTTGTGGAACTTGTCCAACGTAAAAATGTCAAAGATAAAAATTTGACGAAAATTTAATTAAATAATTTCTCTGCTTGAAGGTAATTTTTTTAAATGAATAACACAAATAAAGGCAAAGTATTGTCAATTATAGGGCCCATTGTTGATGTCAAATTTGGTGGCACATATATGCCCAAACTGTATGAGATGCTAGTAGTGCAAGTAGATAAAAATGTATTTGTATCATTAGAGGTTTACGCACACATTTCTGGCAATGTAGCACGCTGTATAGCACTGCAAGCTACAGAGGGCATGAGTAAAGATATGACAGTGCACGCCAGTGGAAGTCCGGTAAAAGTACCTGTGGGGAAAGGTGTACTAGGTAGGGTCATTGATGTCTTGGGTCAACCAATGGATGGATTGGGAGAAATAAAGACAGATGAGCACTGGTCAATACACAGAAAATCTCCAAAACTGCACGAACAAGCTTACGCAAAGAGCGCAATTAACACAGGGATTAAGTCCATTGACTTGTTAGCTCCGTACCAAAAAGGTGGTAAGATAGGTCTTTTTGGAGGCGCTGGTGTAGGCAAAACTACGGTCATTATGGAGTTAATACGCAATATTGCAAAAGAACACGGTGGCTATGGCGTTTTTACAGGCGTAGGTGAAAGAGTAAGGGAAGGGCAAGAGCTTGTTGAAGAGATGCAACAGAGTGGTGTCATAGACAAAACTGCACTGGTGTTTGGTCAAATGTCTGAACCTCCGGGAGCTAGAATGAGAGCAGCTCTTGTGGGTCTCACGATTGCAGAATATTTTAGAGATGTAAACAATCAAGATGTGTTGTTGTTTATTGACAATGTTTACAGATTTATTCAAGCAGGCAGTGAGGTATCTGCTTTGCTTGGTAGGTCATCAAGTGCTGTCGGTTATCAGCCTACACTAGCGGCTGAGGTTGGGCATTTGCAAGAAAGAATAACAAGTACAAAAAATGGTTCAATCACCTCTATTCAAGCAGTGTATGTGCCAGCAGATGATTACAGTGATCCGGCTCCATCTGCTATTTTTAGTCATTTGGACGGCACTACTGTACTGTCAAGACACATAGTAGAACAAGGAATATACCCTGCTGTAAACCCTTTGGAATCTACATCAAGAATTTTAGATCCAAAAATTGTAGGACAAGAACACTATGATACAGCACAAAAGGTCAAGGAGTGTTTGCAGCGTAGCAAAGAATTGCAAGACATCATTGCAATCTTAGGTATGGACGAATTGAGTGAAGAGGACAGAAATATTGTAATAAGAACACGCAAAATACAGAGGTTTTTTAGTCAGCCTTTGTACGTAGCCACAGTATTTACAGGAATGGAAGGGCGCTTTGTAAAACTTGAAACTACTGTTGAGTGTTTTAAACAAATTCTAGACGGAAAAGTAGATGATTTGAGGGAGTCTGCTTTTTATATGGTTGGTGATTTAGACGAGGTTAAAGAAAAAGCGAGAGGTAACTAAAAAAGTTTTTAGTCGTTTTTTTTAAAATATTATGGCACAAAGTTTTTTATTGCAAATTACCACCCCTAATTCTGTTTTTTTTGACGATCAAGTATTGGGTGTAATCGTAAACAGCACGCACGGGAATATTGGCGTTTTGGCCAATATTGTCCCCATTATTGCTGTATTAAAAGAGGGCACTTTTAGGATAAGAGTTAAAGGTAAGTGGATGGAAGCTAAAAATGGCAATGGTTTTTTAAAAGTGAGAAACAACGTAGTGACTATTCTATGCCAAAGTTGTGCATGGGCATATGAGAATATGGAATCTTCACAAGAAACAAGTGAAGAGGAAGAATTGAAACAAAAAATTCAATCCATTAAAGAGCATCACAATACCCGTTCTAAGTTGGTAAGACAGATATCAAAAATGAAAATAAAAGATGATGAGAAGTAGAAAAGTAAATTTTAGCTATGCACTGAACTGAATAGAACTCATTTTTTACAAAATTAATATTGGTTATATGCTTGCAAATTTGATGAAATGTTTTTGTAAGACTTTAACTTTTATACTGTACGTTACATATATATTTACATGAAAAAAAACATACATTTAGGCAAGCTTGTGTCCAATGTAGCGCAAATAAAATCAAGTACTACCGCAAAAATATGTGCAGTAGTAAAATGTAATGCGTACGGACACGGCATAAAACACTGTGCTTTTATTTTAGAATCCATGGTAGATTGTTACGCTGTTGCAAGTGTCGAAGAAGCCGTAAATTTGAGAGAGTATACGAAAAAGGATATCATTGTCATGGGCTGCTTAGAACATGCAAAAATTGGGCTGTTAATAAAATGTCGTTTGATTCAATCAATCCACAACATTGCAGATTTACTTGCTCTCAATTTGTACTGCGTGGCAAATGACAAAAAAGTAACTGTGGAAGTAAAGTTAAACAGTGGATTTAATAGGCTCGGACTTTCAAAATCACAAGCATTGAGTGTGGTAAAATTGCTGGATATTTTTGATTGTATAAGTTTGCATGGCGTGTACACTCACTTTTGTGATTATACAGATATTGAGTTTTGTAGAGAACAATTTGCAAATTTTTACAGTACTGCAAGTTTTTTTGCAAAATATTCTCCTGTTTTACACTGCATCAACACAAAGGGATTGACCTTTAAGGACTACCATTTGGGCATGATTAGAACAGGTTTAGCTATGTATGGATGTGAAGAGATTGGCACACAGCAAATTATGAGTGTTACAAGCAATATTTTAAAAATAAATACTGTATTAAAAGGCAGTCACATTGGATACGGAGAGTATATTGCCAAAAAGGACTGTATCATTGCAACTGTGCAAGGCGGTTATGGACAAGGGATGTTGAGAGAAGTTTACACTCACTGTTCTGTCCAAGGTGTCGTTTGTCCAATAATAGGTGCTATAACTATGGACTATTTTATGGTTGATTTGTCCCCTTGTTTGGTAAAAATTGATAGAATTGACATGCTAAAAAAAAGCACTGTAACGATTACAGATGGCATTTTAACAGTACAATCCATAGCAAAAAAAGCAAGCACAATACCTTATCAGTTATTTACAAGCTTTAATGCAATTAAAGACGAACAAATAATTTATCAATAGCAAATTTTGCTTGTCAAATTTTGATTAAAATAGTATAATAAAGTTGTGAGGATAACGACAGGGAAATACAGAGGTTTTGTTTTACAATCACCTAAAAATGATAGTATAAGACCTACTTCTGATAAAGTTAAACAGGCGCTATTTAATATCTTGGTCAATCGCAGTGCCCTTGATGGTGCTGATGTATTGGATTTGTTCTGCGGTAGTGGAGCGTTGGGTTGTGAAGCTTTGAGCAGGGGTGCTAAATCTGTTGTCTTTATTGACAATGGAATGGACAGTATACAACTAGTAAGAGCCAACTTATCAAAATTAAAGCTTGACCAACAAGTACTAAAAATGGACTATTTAAGTGCATTAAAAATTTTTAGACAAAATAGTACAAAATTTGACCTAATTTTTCTGGATCCGCCATATAATAAAGACATGGAGCGCAAGGCCTTAAATTTTATACTGGACAATGACTTGTTGAATCATGGTGGCATGATTAGCTGTGAGACAGATGCAAATGTAAGTTTAAAGAATTTATCTGAAAAATATTTTGTTAAAATGGATGAATATAGTTTTGGAAATACCAAACTGATAATTTTAGAAAAAGTTTTATGAAAAAAATAGACAAGTTTATAGGTGTGATTGCAGGTTCTTTTGACCCATTTAGTTTGGGACATTTAGATATTGTGCAACGAAGTGCTTGTTTAGTGGATACTTTATTTATTGCCATTGGCAAGAATTCAAGTAAACAGGCTAAATTTAGTATAGAAACACGCAAGAGTATGGTAGAGCAATGCACACTACAAATGGACAATGTAGGAGTGCATGTGTTTGATTGTGCGTTGACGGATTATTTGCAATCTGTCCATGCAAATGTTCTGATTAGAGGTATTAGAAGTTGTGTTGATTTTGAATATGAGAAGACAGTGAGTGCTGTATTAAAACAACAATTGCCAAATTTAGAATGCATATATCTTTTGGCAAAACCAAGCTTACAGCACATAAGTAGCTCGGTAATCAATGAGCTTATTGCAAATAATGCAAATTTAAAGGGGTATTTACCATATGAAATTATTCAGTATACTGGACCAATTAGAGTATGAATTGTCTGACAAACGCGGTTTATTTGGCAAAAAAGTAGACATAGATAAATGTTTTCAGCTTGTTTCACAGTTAAAGGACATATTGCCGCAAGTTTTGACAGAGGCCAAGCATGTCATGGTGAAAAAAGACGAGTTGTTAAAAAATGCTGATAAAATTGCAAAAGGTATCATTAATGAAGCCGAGTGCAAAGTAACCGAAATGTTGGATAGGGCAGAGTTGACTAGAAAGGCAGAATTAGAAGGACAAAAAATCATTGGAGAAGCGTACAAAAAGTGCGATACAATAGTGCAAAGTACGCAGCAACATTTGGTAAACTTACTTGACCAAACTGAACAATACTTGCAAAATGTTGCAAGCAATGTCAAAACGAGCAGAACAGAGTTAAATGAGTGTATGCAAAAATGATACACTGTATTAAAATTTTTAGTAAAAGGAAAATAAACTATAAAAAGTAGGCTGAACTGTTATAGTACAAATAGGTTTACGGCATTGATCGTAGACCTTTTTAGTAGCTTCATATAATGTTGTGTTGTAGTCTAGTTTCTTTACTGACTCTATTCTATCAAATTACACACATTGTTTACCCTTTTGTATAAGTTGGAGCAGGTCACAACTTATACTTTTTTCTTACATTTCACTTTTCAATTTATCGTTGCAAAATTTTTGAAACACCATTTGTTTTGTCTTGACAATTTTAAGAAAAAATTATATAATAGCGTAGTGTCTATCATTACTGCAATAACAATGCAACAAAAAAATAAAAAATATGCAAATATTTATATTGATGATGTATTTGTGTGCAGTTTGCAAGCCATTACTGTACTAAAACACAATTTGCAAGTTGGACAAGTTTTGCAAAAAGACCAATTAGAGAGTTTGCAGCTTGACAGTGAAAAGAATGCCGCATTTGATAGGTCAATTAAATTTTTGAATATTCGTTTGCGCTCTACACAAGAGATGAAAGAGTACTTACTTAGCAAAGGATATATGGCACAAACTGTGCAGTATTGTATAGAAAAGCTGGGAGATTATAAGTACTTAGATGATAGAAGCTTTGCAAAGGTATATATAGCTAGCAAAGGACAAAAGAACGGAAAGAATAAGATAGCGTACGAGTTGAGACAATTTGGCGTATGTAGCACAATTATTGACAGTGAGCTGTCAAAATTGGACAGTTTTGTTGGTTTGTTTAAACTTATTCAAAAAAAATATAAAGGTGATAAAAACAAAATCATTGATTATTGTATTGGTCGTGGTTACCGTTATGAAGAGGTAAAAGATACGCTAGATAAATATTTGATGGAGTTGGAGTGTACAGCTATTGAGCACGGATATAAAAACTTTAAATGATAGGGATAGATATAATAGATGTAAATAGGATAGCTGAGTTGTCCAAAAATACTCGCTTTTTGACAAAAGTTTTTACTCAATATGAGATAGAATATTTTAAAGCACAGGGTAACAATCCACAAACACTAGCAGGTTTTTTTTGTGCTAAAGAGAGCTTTGCAAAAGCATTGGGTTGTGGCATCTTTGCAATAAAACTCACTGATGTGGAAGTCTTCCATGATAATTTGGGACGACCACTTTTAAAGTTGTATAACAAAGCAGAAACATTGCTGCAAAAAAGGTGTACCAATTTGTCTATATCACATACATCGAATTTTGCAATTGCTGTTTGTGTTTTGAATTAAAAATATACCTTAAAGTTTGTACTGAATAATTTGTTTTTTAAACTCTAAAATATTTGTATGATACTATTCAAATAGGTAGATACTATTAAAAATGTACAAAACTGTGCAATCATTGTAGTTAATAAGTTATTTTAGGTATAAAAATACTAAAACAAGGAGATAAATCTATGAGCAAGTATCAAGTGTCACTAGATGAAAGTCAGAATGCAAGTGCAAAATCCAAAGCTGACAGTTTAGGAATTAGTGTGGAAAATTATATTGCACGAATTGTTCACAATCATTTAGATGCGCTGCATAGTATGAAGCAGGCTGATTTTAAAGAGGGCTACGCTGAATATAGTGTTTCTGACATAAGTAACCTGTAAAGTTTTTGAGGAGAGTGGTGAGTGGAAAATCAAAAAACGCAAGAGCAAATAATGAGAGGGGATATCTATTTTGCAGATTTGAGCCCTGTTATAGGTAGTGAGCAAGGGGGCATGCGACCAGTTTTGGTTGTGCAAAATGATGTGGGTAATAAATTTTCTCCTACAATCATTGTATGCGCAATAACCAGTCAGTTGACAAAAGCTAGACTGCCTACACACATAGAAGTGTCACAAGGTCAGTTTGGTTTGCCAAAAGACAGTGTAATTTTGCTAGAACAAATAAGGACAATCGACAAGAGAAGACTTAAAGACATTTTGGGTAAATTGGATCAAGAGTACTTAAATAAAGTTGATATGGCTTTGATTATTTCACTGGGGTTATGATGTCCGTCATCCATGAAAGGTATCTATTTTTTAAAGTCTGGTATATTTTTAGTAAGACAATAGTATGTCATGTATGATTTTAAGATACAAGATAATGACAATTTTTATATATCTTCATGGTCAACAAATAGTGGGGAAATAATACTTGCTTATAATGGTCCTGATATACTTTACGCCAAGTGTAGAAATTATTAAATTAACAGTATAAAATATATCTTATTGACAATGATTCAGTAAAAAATTTAATTTTTTTG
>JAITUJ010000018.1 GCA_031286385.1 Clostridiales bacterium
ACACAGTCTTCAAAGCTGCTTGTACCCGTAGTTGGAATGTTTTGCCTTATCACAAAACTCTCGGATTTTGCACGCTTTTTTGCTATGTCTTTATCCAACCGTAAACAACACTTATCGTATTTTGTAGCTCCACTTTCATACATTTCTTTTAATCGCTCTTTTGAGCAAAAGCAGTAGTATGCGTTCCCATGATTGACCAGCTGCAAAGCATATTCCATATACATCGCTTTGCGCTGTGACTGCACGTAAGGTCCATACGCACCCCCTATGTCAGGTCCTTCATCATAAACCAAACCTGCTTTTTTAAGTGTTCTAAAAATAATCGTATCAGCGTTCTCTACTTGGCGCTCCAAATCAGTGTCTTCTAGACGCAAAATAAACTTGCCATCATTTTTTTTTGCAAAACAATATGCATACAACGCTGTCCTCAAACCGCCTATATGCATGTACCCTGTTGGGCTAGGTGCAAATCTCGTTCGCACTTGATTGCCAAAATTTGTTTCCAAAAATTATCCCCTATCTCTAAAATCTATTTGCCTTTACTTCTAATTTTGATAAAAAAATTGGTCAGCAACTTTGCACAGTCACTCTCCATTACGCCGCCGACAGCATTAAAAGTATGATTTTGCTTTGCATCAGTACCAATATTGTAAAGTGACTTTACTGCCCCAAATCTTTTGTCAAACGCCCCAAAGTAGAGTGTTCTTATGCGTGCATTTACAATAGCACCTGCACACATCGCGCATGGTTCTAGCGTAACATAGATGTCACAGTCATTTAAATTCCACCTTTTTAAAATCTCTCCCGCCTTTCTCAACGCTAAAATTTCTGCGTGAGCAGTAGGGTCAAAGTCACTTTCTCTTCTATTGTGTGCTGTCGCTATAATATCGCCATCTAGAACTACCACCGCACCAATAGGGACTTCTATTTTAGGAGCTTGCAATGCCACATTTATGGCAGCTTGCATAAATGAAACTGTTGAACATTTTTGCATAAACTCAATATACTCTTGCAACCTTTTATTTAAATCAAAAATATCGGTGAAGACCAAGCCATATGACCATCTCTTTGTTTCACTCTCAAATACAAAAATTTAAAATTAGGTTCTATGGATATATTTTCGTTGCATTTATTATTTTTAAATCTTGCTTTTAAAAGTATGGTATTCGTAACAATATCAACGGCTTCTAAATCGGATGTCCCCATCACATCAATCTTAACTGTAACATTTTTTTTGGGTCTCTGCAAACAGTCTCCCATTATTGCATCACCTATGGATAAAAACAACTTAATTTTTTGACCAGTAGTTGCATAGCAATTTCTAGCTTTTAAAGCGCTATATAGGCTTTTTCTAGTCAAACTCTCTGCTAAAACACAAGTCAAACCGACATTTTCCTGACCTCCTCCACCTACAAAGCCAATTTTAAAGTTGTTTATCAAAGCTACATTGACAAACGACTGATCAATGGCGGTTCTACTGAGAGAAGATGGAGTAAAGTCGCAAGTTGGAAATTCAAAGCAGCCTTTGGCATTAAAGATTTCTACCAAAAAAGTACTCTCCTGCGGTACAGCACTCCAATTTACATTTTTCATCTGTATTGCAGGATCTGCCACAATCAACATACCTTCACGAATCGGATTTTGCAAGCGTCTAGCAAGCTTGCTCACTGTATTGCTGTCCTCTGCTATCGCTCTCATAATGTCTGCACGACCTTTAAACAACACATTAAAATTGCCGACGCGTGGTTTGTCTTTTACTTGCGTCCATTCAAACGCATTAAAAGCAACAAAATGTTCTTCTATATTATACAAATCATTATAAAATCTCAACTCCTGCCAAAAGTCATCGTTAATGTGTGCTTCTAAATCACACAACGCACAAAAATCAAGCTCATTGAGATGTCTGACTTCTACGTACTTGTCATCAATATGACCACAGTGCCACCCTGTACTGTGACTGTTTACAGAAATATCTGTCCTTACACGCAAGTCACCCCAATAATATTTTAGTTCTCTTGTCTGTTTAACTTCCAAAACATCACTGTCATCACATCGCCTAAGGGGAGCTTCTTTCAATTTTATTTGACTGCAACCAGAACCTACCAAAAACTCTAAATCAAATCCACCAAAAATAGGAACCTTATAAATTCTACCATCTATTGTCTGAATGACATGCTGATCGCCTTCTATCCAATATTTAAAATCTCTGACAATTCTACTTGTATTGACGACTACCTCTGCTTTTGCAAAATCTGTCACATAGACTACATAAGAAAATTTCTCAAATCTCATGTAGGCAGCATAAACTCTATTGTTGTACTTTGCAAGCTGAACAATTTCTGCACCACCTTGCAAAAAAGCATCTGTATCACTTTTATCTACTCCATATATTTTTTTCTTTTCATCTACATTTAATCTATAAGTCATCAGTGCAGGTTTGCGTTTTATTCTAATACCTGTACCATCAAAAGGCATCACTCCCCCATTGATAGGCTCTGTCTGTTTTGCAAAGTGGTCACAGTCCAAAACAGCCAATATACTGTCACCATTGTTTATAATACTAGTCCAGCGGTTGTTTCCACCTGCTGACAAGTCAAAACAGTTACCTTGCCGTATACAGACAAATCTTGACTTATCTGTATAAAGCTCAGCAAATACTAAAATTTCCTGTTGAAAGTTAACTAACTTTAAATGTACGAAAGTCCCATAAAGTGCAGTTTCGTATGTTATTATTGAAGTGCTTTTATCAAATCTAGCTAGTTTCAAAACACTTGTATCACCCAAAAATACAACATAAGAAATGTATATATCACGGTCTACTTCTAAAAAATCTGCACTAAGAACATGTCCGTTTTCTACCGATGCATAACTACCTTTATACATGATACCCAAAACGAAATTATTTTCGCCAAATTTTTTTAAAGTCAGCTGTACATTTTCCGTTCTTTTAAAGATTTTTTGATTATTTAAATCTGCACCCATAAATTTTTTATAAACCTACAATTATTATACTAAACCTAATGTACAATACTATAACATAAATCTTCATATTTGTCAATTAAAATGATAATTTTGTGGACAAATTACAAAATTAAATTATATATTTTTCCAATCAATCGCATTACTCGCACAAGTTTATTGCCACTGCTTGCATATTTTTACGTCTACAACAAGTGGCACGGACAATTTTGCAATGTCAGACATGCACTGTTCTATAATCTCAACTACATTTTGCAACTGACTATCAATACACTCAACGATTAACTCATCATGAACCTGATGTATTAAAAAGCTGTCATAATCCTTTAAAGCGTCATTGCACAATATCATGGCTTTTTTTATCAAGTCACTAGCAGAACCTTGCATGGGCATATTCATGGCTATTCTCTCTCCATACTGAATAATTTGTTTTTTTGGACTATTCAATTCAGGTATTCTTCGCAAACGCCCCATTAAAGTCCTAATATAACCAAAGTCTTTTGCAGTAGCAACACAGTCGTCCAAATATGACTTTACACTGCTATACTTTGCAAAGTAAGATTGAATGTATTGGCGTGCATCAACTACGGAAATTTTTAAGTCTTGACTCAATCCAAAGTCACTTATACCGTAAACTATACCAAAATTAACTGCCTTTGCTGCCCTTCTCATTTCTTTTGTGACATCAACCAACTCTACCCCAAAAACTTTAGAAGCTGTAATGGCATGTATGTCATCGCCATTATTAAAGGCTTGTATCATTGTCCTGTCTCCACTAAGGTGAGCAAGCAGTCTAAGCTCTATTTGACTGTAATCTGCACAAATTAGACTGTACCCCTCTCGTGCTTCAAACACTTTTCTCAAATTTCTGCCTTCTTGTGTTTTTATAGGTATGTTTTGCAAATTGGGTTCCACACTGCTCAACCTACCTGTCGCAACGGACATTTGCCTAAAATCTGTGTGAACAACGGATGAATTACTACTTGCCTTTAATAAGCCCTCTACGTAAGTGCTGTTAAGTTTTGCTATTTCTCTATACTTTAATATTTGCACAATTATGCCCGTATTGTCGTCAATTTGTTGCAATATGTCAGCAGAAGTAGACAGTGTTTTTGCATTTGTAATTGGATATTTTAATTTTAAGTCCTCAAACAAAATTTTTGTCAACTGCTTGGGAGATTGAACATTGAAGTCCACGCCAGCAATTTGTTTTATGCTGTTGGACAATTCTTCTAATTGATGCACATATATTTTCTGCAATTGTTTTAGCTTGTCAATATTTACAGCAAACCCTCTTAACTCCATATTAAAAAGAACATTGATAAGTGGCAATTCTACTTCATAATACAACGTATCCAATTTTAATTCTTGTAGCTCATCTGACAATTTTGGTTTGATTTTATAAAGACAAAAACAAAACTCTTCACCATAACCGTAAACTTTTACCCACTCCCTTAAAGTGTTTCCTGCTAAAACATGATCCAACAAGTACTGCATCAATCTTAAATCTTCAAACTTACAGTGCAGTTTATATGGTTTAAACGCATGCATCAAGGCCTTTGCATCGTACACAATCACAGTTTTACTTTTATCAAAAAGAGGCAGCAGTACGAATAGAATTTGATTTATGTCTATATTTTGCTCTGAATTATCAAAAATATATTCTAAACACTCACCAAAATTTATATGAATTTTTTGATTATCCATGCAAAAATACACTGTTTTTGGAGCTTTTGATATGAGTTGTTGCAGTTCAAAAAGTGATTGCAAAAAGACGATTTGCACATTTATTATATTTTGTACCTTTTCATCTATTATTACATCTGGTATTTTTTCATCACTATTCTGCTTAAAAAAATCAATTTGTGCAATTGTATTATCTTCAAATAGTTCCTCTCTTTTGACAATTGATTTAAAGTTTAGTTTGGCAAACTCTCGCTTTGCATCTTGCAAAAATGGAAACTTCAATACTAAGTCTTCTAATTTGATATCCAAAGGTGCGTCTATACAGATTTTTGCCAATTCAAAAGACATGAAGGCCGTTTCCTTATTTGCAATCAATTTAGCCTTCATAGCACCTGTGATGTTTTCTATATTGGCATATACTCCGTCTAGCGTACAGTACTTATTGAGCAAAGTTATAGCTGTTTTTTCACCAATCCCTGCTACACCTGGTATATTGTCACTAGCATCTCCACACAAAGCTTTATAATCAATGACTTGTAGCGGTTTAAGCGAAAAGTGTTCTATAATATTATTTTGGTCAACTGACAAAATTTCTGTTATACCTTTTTTGGTCAATAAAACAGTTGTACGGCTGTCTATGAGTTGTAAACAATCTCTATCAGCAGTGACAATAAACGAATGCACTCCTTGAATTTTTTTACAAGCAGTACCCAATAAGTCATCTGCTTCAAAATCCTGCATTTCTAATATTGCTATTTTTAAAGTATTTAATAAACTTTTAAGTAATGGCAACTGTCCAGCCAATTCTGTGGGCATGCCTTTACGGTTGGCCTTATACAAACTGTACTTTTTGTTTCTAAAAGTACCACCTGGTAAGTCAAAAGCGACCGCAAAAAATTTTGGTCTATATTTTTCTATCAGTTTTATCACCATGTTGATAAAACCATATACAGCATTGGTGTGTTTCCCTAGATGAACCATAGGAGGCAATGCAAAAAATGCTCTATTTATCAAACTATTGCCGTCTATAAGTATCAATTTATCTTCCATAAGTATCCTTTTTCAACAACTTTGCACTGTTAATTTGCACATCTAATCGCTGTTCAAACTCGCCTATCAAACCTCTTACACTGTAATTATCATAATTTTTTTCAAAACCAACAAAGGACAAAGTGTCTTTTAGATACTGTTTAAAAGAAATTTGACTGTCCGCAGTTAAAAGCGTTTTTAAAAAATTTAAAAGTGAATTTAATACAAGACTACTCTCACTTCCCATGCTGGAAACTGCGGCCAATTCACACGCTATACTTGCTGTCAAAAAATTATCATAGTCGCTAGTCAACCAAATAAATTCATGCAAACTGACAAAACCAATCACTACACTCCCTTTTTTAGTGAGCGTGTATGTACCACAGGCAAAAGGTTGTCCTGCTGACTTTAACTTAGCAGAGGACTTTTTTACACCTTTCAATAAACACCAAATAACACCTTTGTCCGCCGTTAACAGTTTTATTCTCTTATCATATTCTTTGTAGTCTTGACTTTGAATAAGTATAGCAATACACTCTGTTGTATCCATAAAGTTTTATAGTAGATTTTTATACAAAATATAATAACCTATTTCACCAGTTTCTTTAAAAAGCTGCCAAGCTAAATAGGCGCTTTTGATTTCATCATCATCAAAGTCCTGCATTTTATGTACCTCCGTGCATACTTAGTTTGTTCAAAAAACAGATAATTGATAACCAAAAGATAAAAGTTTTGCAAAAATTTTTTTATTAATTTCCTGCGTACCATTTTACAATCTGACTGTTAAATATAGCCAATATCATTTAAATAATTATTGTTATCTTTCCATCCTTCTCTGACTTTTACAAACAAGTCTAGATGTACTTTTTTATCTACAAGCGTCTGAATATCCTGCCTCGCTTTAATGCCAATTTTTTTTATACATTCACCATTATGTCCAATAATAATCTGTTTGTGCGATTGTTTATTGCAAATAATTTCCGCATTTATAACGACAACCTTTGGCTTGTCTTGATATTGAGTGATAACGACACCTACGCCGTGGGGAATTTCTTGCTCAAAATACAGAAGTATTTTTTCTCGTACAATTTCACTGACCATAAAGCGCAAAGAGCGATCTGTAAACTGTGAACTGTCATAGTGTCTTACGCTAGGCTGTGATAAGTCAGTACAGGCTTCTTTTAATACCTCAATGTTATCTAACTTTGTAGCAGACAATGGGATTACAGCTTTTGCAACTTTTGAGTCACTGATACTTTGAATAAGAGGATAAACTTTATCATAAGTTGACAAGTCTATCTTATTTATAACAACAATCAATGGAGCAATAGTACTGTAAAAGTTTATACTCTGTTGCTCTCTTTGACTTATGCCCTTAGTGCAGTCCAAAACAAATATAACAGCATCTACACCAATCGTGGCAGCTTTAATTTCTTTTACCATGTACTCACTAAGTTTGTTGTCCGGTTCCAAAAAACCAGGCGTATCCAAAAAAACTAGCTGACAATTTTCATCACTAAAAATTCCACTAATTTTATTTCGTGTAGTCTGCGGTTTAAATGACACTATGGATACCTTTTGACCCACAACAGCATTTATCAAGCTTGACTTACCTACATTTGGTTTGCCTACAATTGCAAAAAAACCTACTTTAACTATGTCACTTTTGCTAGCATCTAACATCATAAAATCCTTTTAAAAAATTTGGAATCAAAGATTATCCAGTTTCAACAATCTGACTATTTCTTTTTCTCTCATTCTCATCAAATCCTTATCTTTCTCTGTAATGTGGTCATATCCCAACAAATGAAGCAAACCGTGTAAAAATAAATATTGCAACTCACAATCAAGACTTTGTCCATATTCTTTGGCCTGATTTTTTGCCACACTTTCACAAATAACAATACTGCCCAAAAGTATGGCGTTGTATGTTTCGCTGTATTCATATGCAAACTCATCTCTTTCAAATTTGGTAATACTTGGTGTGACTTCGACAATACCAAAACTTAACACATCGGTAGCCTTGTCCACTCCTCTAAGCTCATGGTTTAGATGCAGAATTGTGTCACTGTCTACAATGTCAACCTCAACAAAAAGTTCACCTTGCAATTGCAAATGTTCAAAAACAAAGCAACAAACTTTTAAAAATCTCGTATCATTGGTATTTATCATTGCTTTATGTTATACTTGTGTTTTGCGTCACTGTAAGATATCCTACCATGAAATATTCCACCGTAAATATTTTTTATAGTCTGCCTAACCACATCTAAATCTTTTAGCGTTATTGCACAATTGTCTAATTGACCTGTCAAAATTGTACTTTCTATTAAGTCTTTTAGCAATTTGTCCACTCTTGCACCATCAGGTTTTGCCATAGACCTTATGGTAGCTTCTGCCGCATCACAAATCATAATCAGTGCAGCTATTTTCGTTCGGGGCGTTTCACCATTATAACTGTACAGTTTTTTGTCTACTTCTTGATCTGTCATATTTTGAGCTTTGTTGTAAAATACATATATGAGCTTGCTACCATGGTGTTGAATCGTTATCTCTGCTATTTCAATAGGAATGCGATACTTTTTACATAGCTCAAACCCATCTGTCGTATGCTTTCTTATAATTTCTGCACTAATTTCGGGTAACAATTCATCATGTGGATTGTAGTCATCTTCTTGATTTTCTTTAAAATATGTTGGATTTATCAATTTGCCTACATCGTGATAGTACGCAGCAGTTCTTGCCATGTAAGGATTTTCACCAATAGCGTTTGCACAAACTTCGGCAAAATTTGCAACAGCCATGCTGTGATTGAAAGTCCCTGGCGCTTCTGTCATCAATCTGTGTATAAGCGGTGAGGAATGATTGGTCAACTCTACTAGTCTAGCGTCTGTCAAAATGTTAAATACAAGTTCTGTAATAGGGTGTATTGTTTGACTTATAAAAACGGTAACAGATATGACAGTGACAAAAATAAACCAATCCGCTTTTAGCATCCCCAACAGCTTTGCATCTTGGGCACTCAACATCATAAATACAAAAGTCACCAAAAATGAAAGTATACCGTAAAATAATCCTTTAAGCACATAGTTTAGTCTAAATGTATTTTTTGAGATAGTATAACTTACCAAAGTGCCACAAATGATACCTCCCAAGCTCATACCTAAAATTGCATAGATGATTTCATAATTACCTATGTAAATAGTAATTACAAGATTCACAAAAGTAACCATAAGTATTAATATTATATTGGACACAAACGCGTCTTTTTTGTCTGTTAGAGGAGCAATTAAAAAAGCAGCAAATGCCATAGACATTGAGTATGTGTTTAAGTTTATTAAGTATATATTGGTAGAGTATGCTAAGAACATGCAAAAGCAAATAGCCATTAAAATTTTTACGCGCGATACTTTGTCTTTTCGTCTATTTACCAAAAAAATAAAAAGTGAAGAGAGCATTACACAAAGCCCTACAAACAAAACTAATAAAATTATATAGTCATACTTTATATTAAAAACAAAAAACTTTGCGACAGTCAATGAATACATTAGGCACAAAGTTGCAAGAAAAATGGCTACAATCTTGCCATGTTCTATATTTGTCAAAGCAAGGCCATTTTTTTGTGTGGTATTTAATTTTGTAATTTCATTGGTTTTTTTCATATAATTGTTAAAATATTTTATAAATTTTAGTTTAAAGTCACTATAAATTGTTTTGCAACGCATACGCATCGACAATCTTTTGTACAAGATGGTGTCTAACTATATCTGCTGAATGCAAATGTACGATGGAAATATCTTCTATCCCTTTTAAGACGCTGATGGCCGTTGTCAGCCCACTTTTAATGCCTTTGGGCAAATCTATTTGTGTCAAATCACCCGTTACGACTACTTTGCTGCCTTGACCAAAACGCGTTAAAAACATTTTCATTTGACTCTCTGTTGTATTTTGAGCTTCATCTAAAATGATGAATGCCTTAGAAAGCGTTCTGCCTCTCATGTACGCAAGTGGGGCTATTTCCAGATTACCTCTTTCTATCAACTTTAAATAACTTTGCTCTCCTGTCATTTCTTCCAAAGCATCATAAATAGGTCGCAAGTAGGGATCTACTTTTTGTTGCATATCACCAGGTAAAAAACCCAGTTTTTCTCCTGCTTCTATTGCTGGTCTAGTCAAAATTATCTTGTCAATTTCTCTCTTTTTTTTTGCAGTAATGGCAGTAGCTACTGCCAAATAAGTTTTGCCACAACCTGCAGGTCCTATTCCAAAAACTAGTGTATTTTTAAAAATAGACTGTACATAGATATTCTGCCCTCTTGTCTTAGCAATAATTTTTTTACCTTTTGGAGTTTGTGCCACGACAGTGTTTAACATCTCTGATACTTTACACTGCTCACCTCGTTGAATACACTCAAAAACTTGTAAAATAATAGACTTGTCAATTTCTACATTTTGTGATATCAGATTTACAAGTTGTTCTATCAATAAAATTGCACTGGTCAATTCATGTTTTGATGAAACAATAATTCCCTGACTATCTGTTTTTATGTCGACATCGCAAAGTTGACAAATGGTAAACAAATTTTGGTCAACACTCCCAAACAACAGTGGGCTTATACCTGGATTAAGCACAATGCATTTCTTTTGTAACAAATCATGGTCACTTTTACAATCAAGTTTTTGTGTCATAAAAATTTTTTCAATTTAATCTCATTTCTGCTGTTACAAAGACATCAATCCTATACCCCCCTACAACTTGTTTTACATCATGCAATGTTGTTACAGTAGGATTATTGCTACCTGTCTTCAATATTAACATATTACGCAATTCATCCAGCAACTGTGCAGTTTTATCTTCTAGTGTACTTTCAACTTGTGTAGTATTCAACTCATAGTATGTGTCAGTTATGACTTTAATAGGCACAAAACTATGACCCAAAAGATATTGTTCCACAGATTGCAATTCAAAAAATGAGTAGGGTTTGTGTTGTCGTCGCAATTTTACACCAAAAATATCAATGGAATTGTAAACTTTACTTTTACCCGTTCTCTTTAACACCTGCTCATTGAGTGTAAAAAATTTGCTATCGCTGAATGTCACTGTACCATAAACTGTCCCCTGTGGCTCAACTTCTTTTAAGACATTACCTTGTGTATCATACACAAACGGAGTAATAAGCTGTTCGCCTGCAAATACCTTGTCACCGGGAACAACAACCGCTGTACCCTCCGTAGCAACCACTCTTGTTATAACAGCATCATAAAGACTTAAAATGGCATGCTTACTGCCTGGTTCTGTGGGAGTTGTTGCAAAATTTTCAAAAACTGTGACAACCAGAGTAGTCCCTCTCATATTTATGGTGACATCTACTACATTGTCCAATTGCAAAATATTTGTCTTTATGCTCTGTCTGTCTACTGATTTTGACAACATACCTTGCTTTGTATGATTTTGTTTTAGTATGTTCTGCACTGAATTTAGTGGAACAATGTTCAAACCATGTATTTCAACTCGCCAAACAAAGCAATTGGAAAATATCAAAACTGTGACAAAACAAATAGTACCAATCAAAGCTCCTATGCGTTTTTTCCCCCATGAAAAAACTGCTTGCGTAAGTTCATCTGCGACTATATAGTAATTATAACATAAATCATTAAAAATAGCAAACGCTTTTTTTGCATCACGCCTAAACAACCAAAGAGTCATTGTTTTGCTGTTCGACTTTTTTAAATTAAAAAAATCTACCCTATTTGAGATAAGATTATTTAATAGCCGCGTTTGATTAAAACCTTCTATTTTTAACTGTATTTTACCCAATCTTTTTTTTGTTGTCATATTCCTTGCACCATTTAAACCTTTTGCAAAAAATTTTATTTACTTTTCTACTTTTACTTGAATAATATCTCCTTTTATTACCACAGTATCACCACAGGATTGTACCAATTCCAATTTTGTACCTTCTATATTCAATATTACCTTTTTTGTCAACAATCTCATCGAATTTTCTCCTACCTCTAAAATGCGCAACAGCCCATCAATGTATAAAGCATTACCATCGGCAATGACAATATTGTACCCTTGTACAATATCCCCTCCGTTTCCACCGAATATTTTTGAAATTTCATTATAAAAACTCATAGTAAAATAGTACAGACCATTTGCCTGTACTATTTATATGATATAAAATTAGCGTTTATGATAGATGAATACTTAAACAACAGTCTTGTACTGTGAATGCTTTTATTCTCACTTACAAGATTTCTGCATTTTTTTCTTTTTAAATAATAGGACGATAGTTAATATAATGACTAAGATTGCACTAGATATCGTCAATATTATATCAATCATATAGGTATCAGCCATAGTTTTACCATATACATTACTTATTGCAGTATCCGTACCTTCTATTACCCAATATCCTATTAAAACAGTTTGCTCTTGTGGAATGAGAAATAATCCTATTATCCCTATAAACATTATGAATGCGTACATAAAAAGCATTCCCTTAACTTGTCTCATTTTCTTACATTCTCCCAATCATTACTTTTAATCAAATTAATTATATCATGCTGAAATAATTTATACATTCATAAAATATTTATTTTATACTGTATATCTTTCCCAAATTTAGAAAATTTTATAATCTATAACAATTAACTTACTATATGAATGACTTTTTATCTAATTCTATCTATAATATTTATTGTTGAAAGTCTAAAAAACCATCTTAAATGTGCAAGTTGATTGTTGCTATATTCAAAACAGTTTTACCAAAATTGACATAGGAAACATTTATGTTGTTGTCTGAATTTCCTTTGCCTATAGGCAGTTGCAAGTCCATTATTAAAATCAACTATTAAAATCAACCCCAAGGTTTCATGTTTTTTACAGACAATTGTTCACCTTGTATATTGGCATTCAACACTTTTGCAAAACGCTTGTAAAACATAATGCGTCTAGCCACTGCATTTACTGG
>JAITUJ010000061.1 GCA_031286385.1 Clostridiales bacterium
TTCTATATCTTGTATTTATTGAGCTTGTTTGTTAGTGGTTCGGACACATCTGGTACAGACATAGACTCTCTTGTCTACACCATCAAGTGGTACAACTTTTTTGTGTAAATTTACATCAAAAGTCCTTCTTGTGTGCCTTTTTGAGTGGCTGACATTGTTGCCAGTCGCTTTACCTTTTCCGCATATTCCGCATACTCTTGCCATTTTTTAGACCTCCAAATATATTATACATACAAATATAACACATCTTTAAAAAAAAAGCAATTGTTTTAACATACTATTTAAAATTGGATAGCATAAAATATAAAAGCTTTGTAAACAATGGCATTTTATAAAATTTAGTCTATATTGAAAAAATTGACAATATTATTTTAAACTTGATTGCATACAATAGTTATATGTACCAAGTGTCTGTATCAATATCAAAACAAAACGAAAACTGGCTATTGCCACAAGAAAAGCTAGTTGCAGCAGTTGCTAGTTGCGGCGGAGTGTATGCCGGCGATACCAAGTACGACAGAGTATATTTCAATTTTGCTTGTAAACTATCTAGTAGTTGTGAGTTAAAAAAGGCTATAAAAGATTATATGAGTGAGTTATATCTTACAAAAGCTAAAAAAGAATATATGCGCAAAAATATCAAAATTAAGGTAGAAATATTTGATATTTTGCTAAGTATACTTGTGGGGTTTGACAGAGAAAGTGAAAAGGAATTGCTGGATAAAATACTAGTCATTGAAGATGATTTTTCTATTGATGGTTATTTTAATTTTAGATTGACAGAGTTAAAAACAAGGTGGGATGAAATTTGCAGTCTTGCGAGAGAAAATGCATTCTTTTTATCAAATAGAGAAACAATGTATGAACTCCTGCGCTTTTTGATGAGTACAATAAAGCCCCAAGTAGAGCGCATAACGGTAAAACAAAAAGAAGATCGCTTTGTTGTACTTGCAACAGATGATATTGCAATAGCGAGGTTTGACACAGCGGAAGAACTCATGTTGTATTTTATAGAAACGGCACCTTTAGAAATTAGAATAATTGGAGATATACTGCCAGCAGAGCAACGCAGAATATTAAACTGCATATTTGAAGATAAACTAAGTGCAAAGTACAGTTAGAACTTACAATGAAAATCTAAATAAAAGACTATGTGATAAATTTACATAGTCTTTTATTTTATAATAATACTTTTTTAGTTGAAAATATTTAATAATGCTATTGCAATTAATAGCATGCCACTAAGCCAACTCAAATTTAAAGTAGTTTTTTTTGCCAATTTACTGCCGATAGTTAATCCCGCATAAATCATGATTACAATACATATCAAGTTAAAAATTACTATTATTGTAAACATTAGCAATGTTAAGTTTACAATGCCTGCACCTATCCCAATAGTTAGATTGTCAATTGACAGAGCGACTGCCAAAAAAATTGCTTCTAGTTTACTCAAATTTTTGTTGTTGTCAATGTCAGCTACTTCTGGCGTGCCACAAACACTGATGATGAATTTTAAACTAAAAAGGTTAAAACTGATTTGTCCTTTTATTCCTTGTCGCTTTTTTACTATGTATTTAAATATAAATGTAAAAATTTTTGACAATCCAATTGTTATCAATATTGTGCTTCCAATAGCAATTGCTATTTTAGGTGTTATAAGTTGATTTAGCATAATGCCAAAAATAAGTGAGCAAGCTATAAAAAAAGTACTGATTAACACTATGATAAGTATACTTAGTTTGGGAATTCTTATTTTGTTACAGCCGTAACTTATTCCTGCCGCAAAGCAGTCGACATTGCATGCCAATACAATGAGTAATGCGTTCATTATCATTTGTACATTCATTATATCATTATATGCAATCTTTTTATTTGTGTCATTTTACCTAAAAACCAAATTAAAAAATATATTTTAATGATTTGCTTGCTTTATTTGTCTGATTACTGTATAATATTGTTTATTGTCATAAGAGATGAAAAGATTAGTTTTTAAATGGCTATAAACGCAAAAAAAAGATTTCAATACGCATACTTATTAAGGTTGATGGTGGTTAGAAACATTAAGCAAAAGTACAGGAGAAGTATTTTGGGCGTTTTGTGGACTGTGCTTTTACCCCTACTGGAAATGCTGGTCATGACTATCACTTTTTCCTTTGCCATTAAAGATGGTGACCTTGACCCAAGAGTTTTTATAATGTGCGGCGTAATACTGTTTAGTTTTCACAGAGAAGCTACAGCAGGCTCACTGGGTTCGGTAATTGGTGCGAGAGGGTTGCTTGATAGGGTATATTTGCCTGCAATACTTTTCCCTTTGGCAAACGCATTTTCTGCACTTGTTAATTTTTTCTTTGCTTTTTTGGCTATGCTTGGGTTAACTATTGTAATTGGTTTTCCACTTTCTTTGCATATTTTTTTGTTTACATTTGAGTTGCCCGCATTGTTTATGTTTAGTGCAGGAATAGGCATAGCTTTGTCTGCTTTAAATGTGTATTTTAGAGATATTGCCCATCTTTACGGTATAGCATTGATGCTTTGGATGTATATGAGTGCAGTTTTTATTTCAATAGAAAACTACGCTGGCATAATCATGACGGTAATAAAAATAAATCCAATGTACAGATTTATCAATTATTTTAGAATACTAGTGGCGTTAAAGGAAATTCCTCCGTTTATTGATTTAGCAATTTTGTATGGTTATGGTATTTTGAGTATAATTCTTGGTATATTGATATTCAAAATGATGAAGAAAAACTTTTTGGCATATATATAAGACTGCAAAAGTGAGCAAAAAATGAATATAGTAGAAATAAAAAATATGTCAATGCAGTATAGGTTGCAAAATCAAAGGATAGAGTCACTCAAAGAGTATGTCATAAAATTTTTAAAAAGGCAACTTAGCATAAACAAGTTTTGGGCTTTAAAAGATATAACATTGAACATAAAAAAGGGCGAATCACTTGCTTTGGTAGGTCACAATGGTGCTGGCAAAAGTACGCTGTTAAAATTGATTGCAGGTGCTATGAAGCCTACAAAAGGGACGATTTGTACAAGGGGTAGTGTAGCTCCACTCATCAATCTTGGAGTAGGTTTTGACATGGAGTTGACTGCACACGAAAATATTTTTTTAAGTTGTGCTGTTTTGGGATTTAGTAAAAAAGAGATACTTAAAAAGTATGATAAAATTGTAGAATTTAGTGAACTAAAAGATTTTCTAAATGTGCCTGTCAAAAATTTTTCCTCTGGTATGGTATCCAAGCTGGGTTTTGCAATAGCATCAGATAGTACAGCAGATATTTTTATTGTAGATGAAGTTTTAAGTGTCGGCGATACTCGATTTCAAGCAAAGTGTGCAGATAGAATCAAACAAATTCGCAAGTCAGGTACAACTTTTATTTATGTCACGCACAGTATAGAAAGTGCAGCAGAGATGTGCCAAAAAGGGATGTGGTTGCAAAGAGGGGAAGTCTTGCAATACGGAGATATAGAGGAAGTTTGCAATGCATATAAAGCATCACAGCAACAAGCAATTTTAGCAGAGAGGCAACATAACAACTTGTCTTGATTAAAAATTTATTTTATTGTACAATGGAACAAAAAAATGTTAAGGTATTAATTTCCTGCCATAGACAGGTAAATGCAATAAATAACAGTATTGTCAATTCTATTGCAGTTGGTGCTCACCAAAAGGAAATTGAAGGTTTGGCAATGCAGGATAATTTAGGGGAAAATATCTCGCATTTAAATGGTCGTTTTTGTGAACTTACAGCACAATATTATGCGTGGAAAAATATAGAAGCTGACTACTATGGTTTTTTCCATTATCGCAGGTACTTATCTTTTAATCATCTTGATAGTCAATGTTTGATAAAATTGAATGGCTTTGAGCAAAATTTGCAGTATGATTTGGGTCTTGATGAGCAAAGTATACAGAAAACTGTACAGGGTGTAGATTTGATTGTCCCTTATCCATTTCACTGTGTTTCTGTTTACAGGCATTTCAAATTGGCACATCGGATAGCAGATTTAGATTTTTGTCTTGAATTGATTAAAGATAAATATCCGCATTTTGAACAAGCAGTAGACAGTTATATTAATGGTACAAATTCTTATCAATGCAATATGTTTGTGGCAAAAAAAGAAATTTTTTTTGATTACTGCAACTGGTTGTTTGATATCTTATTTGCTTTTGAATCACAAAAGGATTACAGTCATTGTAGTGTGCAACAGTTGCGTGCAGCGGGATTTTTGGCAGAGAGGTTGTTTGGAATTTATTTAACATACTTGACACAAAGCAATGCCAACATAAAGATACTAAACGCACCCATAGTTTTAATAAAAGACATAGATAAAGTTGTAGATAACAAAATAAAAGCCAAGTACTCAAAAAGCTTGACGACAAAAATTACAGATTTATTTTTGCCGCGCGGTAACTTTGTGAGAGAAGTGTTGAAGAAAATATACAATAGATTGAAAGGTAAAGTGTGACAGTCCTATAACGTTAATGAGCAAAAAGTTTTTTATGGATAAGAATATATTTTTAGAAAAAATTATCATTCACCCCACTAATGTAGAATGGGCAATCATAGTGATGGGGTATTCTTATGTTCCATTTAGCGATTGTGGATTGGACGCTTACTATTTGGCGTCTAATAAATTTTATGCTTTGCAAGTACAACGACAGAATACTTTGCGTCAAAAAGGAGCTTTTGCTCAAATAATAAATGATATGAGCCTAAGAGAACTTGCAATAAAGAGTGGTTTAGTAAGTATATTGGGTATAAATCAAATGGTCATGCGTGACGATTGTGGCAGTTACTTGATTTTGGGAGCGATACAGACAGATGACAGGGATACAGTAAAGCATGCCAATGGTCATTATATCACAAGAATAGACAAGTGCATTGACTGCAAAAAATGTGTTAAATATTGTCCTACTGGCGCTTTGGGAAATAATGGTGAATTTGATTCAAAAAAATGTTTGAGAAGTTTTCAATG
>JAITUJ010000077.1 GCA_031286385.1 Clostridiales bacterium
TTGATGAAGGGGATTGTATACATATAAGGCAGGTGATGCCTATGGAGTAGTTTGAGAGTGTGATGGGTTAGTCTAATGCAGGCTGATGACAGTCACACCAGTAGTTTTAGAATGGATAAGGCTACGACAGAGAATTAAAAAATTGATTAAATCATGCTAAGAGCATGGAAGAAGAACGATTTTAATGAAAAAGATAGTGATTAAGAATTGGCAGAAACTAGTGATAGTGCTACTAGTGATTGTAATGCCAGTGAGTGCAGTAATGATGTCGAGTTTGCAGACAAAAGCTGGCAAAACAGCATCAATAATGCAAGAAGTGACAGTTCAGAGGGAAGCGATAGCGGGTTTTACAGAACAATCAGAATTGTTTAGTCAAACGATATTAGACTTGCAAGGTGATGAGTCAACCATGTACAGTGACGATATAGAACAGTCTAAGACTGTACAAGAAGTATTGGAGCAGAGTCAAGCATTGGTAGCGTCATTGTACAATATATTTGAAGTTGTGCAGAGTGCATCATATATAGACCAAGAGACTATTGTTTTTTTGAATGACTTTGCAGAACAAATGCAGTCATTTGTGGGTGAGGAAAATGGTAGAACAGCGAGAGCGGACTACAATAGCAATCATATCATATATCAAAATATTTGGTTTGTTAGTATACCGATTGGAGTCCACTTCTCACCTAGTTTGTGTGGTCAACTTGTAGCAGCATTTGGAGCTGGAGCTGGTCTTGCTGGTATTATTTCTTATATTACATCAGCAACGGGTGTAGGAGCTATGGTTGCAGGAGCGATTGCTGCAATTCTTGGCTTTTATGCTGGGTTGTTTGGATTATGTGCTGTGAACAAAGGTTGTGATATATATTTTATTGGATTAGTACCAATACCATGTTTTTAGTATTATGAAAAATGGGAATAAAGCGGTTATAGATATTGGAATATATGTTTGTCTTTTTTTTCAGTTATTATATTCGGTGATTAGGATATTTGACCAATCATTTGGTGGGAATGCGTTAATGCTTATTTTACCCATTACTGGACTTCAAACAGTTGTTTTAGGCATTTTAGCAAAAGTGATTTTCTTTGATAATTCAAAAAAGGATAAGAAAGACAAAGAAAATAATGATAGTTTAAAGTTTAAATCTAGTGATAGCATAACTGATAGTCAAGATGAAAGTGATACAACGGAGCAATAACAAATTATTAAGCAACTTTAAAAGATATAAAGAACAAGACATGAATTTGACAGTCTTGTTCTTTTATATTCTAAGAAAAAACAAAATTATAGATAGATAATCATAATAAAAAAGGTCTATCTTATCAATAAAAGAGTTACTATGATGCAAATTTATTGACTAAAACAGAAAAAATATTTATAATGAAGCTATGTATGCAAGAAATGAAATAACATACTCTGTTTTTAGGGATACAGGATTTTTGGGGTTTACTAGTGGCTATTTGGTGAGGGTATAGGTGTGTCTTTTGAGTAAAAAGTTATATCTAACAAGTATACAAATGGTACATTTTTTATAGAAAATTTTTATTAAACAGAGCAAATTTAAAAAACTCACGGATATACTTTATCAGTGAGTTTTTTGGTATTTCATTCATTTTTTTGTTAAGTCTATTTAAGTGATGATAGACTGTCAACAAACGAATAGCAGTCAAAATTGTATTGTGTGAATGATGTCTATGTAAACTAATGGACAAAACTTCAATATAATGTATTGTCACAAAAAAGTTCAACTTAATTGTTTACATCAAGCTTTTAAAGACAATAAATTGTAAAGGAGAAGACTGTTTATTATTTATATCACACAAATTTACCAAAATATTTTGTGATTTAACTTGCATTTTTTTGTAATATGTGTTAGTATAGAGAATAAGGGGATAGAATGCAAAAAAAGGCGATATGTATACATTGTGATGAGACAAAGAGTTTAGTAAAAAATGGTAGGACATTATCTCACAATCAAAGAATGCTCTGCAAATCTTGTGGTAAAACATTTGTGATAGAGAGCAAGCGCAATGGCATAATTACAAAAGCATTTGCAGTTTATCAATATCTCAAAGGAATTGCAGTATGTCAAATTGCAGATCAATTTGACGTTGATAGACACACTGTCAACGCATGGGTAAAACAGATTGATGTGGAGATTTAAAATAAATGGTTAAATAAAAAACAACCTAATGTCAATATAGACATAGGTTGTTTTTTATAAAGTCTTTTACTTGGTTTTCTTTTCTTTCTTTGGCTTTTCCTCTTTAACTTTTTTAGGTTTGTCTTCTTTCTTTGGTTTATCAGACTTTATTTTTTCCTCTTTAACTTTTTTAGGCTTATCTATTTTTGTTTCTTTTTTGTCTTTTGGTTGTTCTGTCACTTTTGCATCTTCTTTGGATTTAGTAGCCACAACTGCACTCCCTCCAACTTTGGCTTTTGCATCTTTTGAAAGTTTTGTGTCTTTTGTAGGCTTGACTTCTTTTTTGATGTCCGATGACTTGACAACTTTTACTTTTTTGTCTTTACTGTCTTTTTTAGATTCCTTTGCAGCAAGTTCTTTTGCAGCTGCTTTTTTGGCCTGTTCAGCTTTCTGTAATTCTCTAACTTGCTTTGCCTCTCTTGCTTTTTCAGCCGCAATTTGCTGATTTGTCTTTTTGACAGCAATGACAATCTTGCCACTTTTAATGCCGTTTATGCGCTTTGCCAACTGTGATTTTTGGTTAGCAGCTTTATTGACATGAATAATACCTTTTGCAGCAGTCTTGTCAATAATGCTAAAAGTCTGTGGTAAAAGCGACTCCGCTAAACTTATATCGTTTGAATCAATAGCTGCTGTAATTTTGCGTATAGCAGTTTTCATACTTGACAAAACCATGCGATTTTGTAAGTTTTTCTTTTCAATGATGACAACTCTTTTTTTAGCACTTTGTATATTTGGCACAACATTACTCCTCTAAGGTAATCTTTTCAGTTTATCTATTATATTATACCACAATTATTATCAAAAGTAAAGCAAATTAAACAAAATAAAAGCGAAAGTTGTAATTAACTGCAAATTCTAATTTATATTTTAGTTTGCGTATGATAAAAGTTGCACAATTGGCTAATAGTAAAAGTATGTTCAGTTAAAATAAAAATTTAGTAAACCTAGAAATAAGTATTTTTATCAACACTTTATCCGCAAAAAATAAAAAAAAATCTCACAAAAAAGGTTGACACTTGTACTCAATTTTTGTTATGATTAATTCAATAAATGAAAAGGAGAATGTTTTAAAATGAAAACATTTACACTAAAAGTACTTGCATTCAAACTAGCTATGTTGCTAACTTTGGGTGCAGTTTTGTTTTCAGTAGTTGCTTGTTCAAAGAATGATCGCAACAAGTATGTTGAGGTGTGGCACTCGTTGAGTGGAACAGGTCAACAAGCTGTGCAGGAGATTATTGCTGACTACAATAAAGTGCTTGAACAAAACGGCGAAGTTATTAGGGTGAAAGAATTCAAGTATGCCTCAGGTACAGTACTGGAACAATCTATCACCAATGGTGTTGCAGAAGGTGTAGGTCCTGATGTGGTGTTCCACTTCCCGACATTTGCTGACAACTTTTTGCAAGATGACTTTTTGTTGGATATGAGTCCGTACTTTGACATGGACAAACTCAAAGAAGAGATTGAGCCAAGTGCTTACAATGATGCTACCGGGTACAGAAAACAAGGTTTGTACAGCGTTGGTCTATACGCATCAGGTCCAGTCATTTATTTCAATGAAAAATTGATGGACAGTTATGTAGAGCAAGGTATACCTAAACCTGATAGTGAGAATTTGACATGGCAACAAATTGAAGAGTACAGTGCATTGGTAAGTCAAAAGTTGGATAAGCCAGGATTTGGGTACAGCAACCCTATGGATTTTGCACTGTTTTTGATGTTGCAAAACGGTTCTGATATGATTTCAGCAGACAGGAAGTCAGCAGACTTTGGCGACAATGACAAAGCTGCAAAACAGGCTTTTGAATATATAAAAAGAAATGTAAATAATGGCAATTTCCAACAGCCACCGACTGCCGCTGGTGAATATATGAGTGATTATTTTAAAAACAGTGAATTCCCAATATTTTTGGGTGGTACCAGTGACTATGCTTTTTTCCCATCTGGAACAGATGCAAATGGCAATCCGACACCAGGACTGAATTTAGAAGAGATAGCTGTTATGCCTATTGCAGGCTCTCAAGGTTTTGACAGTGCGGACAGTGACAATGCCAATAGATTTCAGTTGTGGAACAGAAGTGCATTCGCATTTAAGTCAGAAGAGAATAGAGAAAGGGTGACATCGGAATTTGTTAAATTTTTGACAAACGCAGAGAATTCAGCTAAACTTTCGATAGGTATGGGCAATGCTTCCCCTTATAGACAGAATATTTTAAAGGACAACCAAGCTTATCAAGAATTTTTGCAAAGCGTAAGAGGAAAGCCAACCGCAGTGATGTCTAGCGTAATGGAAAATGCGTATTTGCCACCTCCACTTTCTGGCGTAGAAATTATGAGAAAACAAATTGAAAAAGCAATCAAAGAGTGGATAAATCCCAATGCAAATAGAGATTTGCAAACTATATTGAATGATGCAAGAGATGAGATAAATAGAGAGTTGAATCGCGGATAAAAACACAAAATAGCTTTAAAGATTATTCTTGAAATTTACACAAGAATAGTTTTTAAAGCTAATTTTTTTAAAAAGCATATGAAAGTAGTATTAAAAAATTTAACAAAAAAATTTGGTGACATTGTTGCAGTCAATGATTTGTCCATAGAGATAAAGCAAGGCGAGATTACCGCACTGTTGGGTGGTTCTGGAAGTGGCAAAAGCACTACGCTAAATATGATATCAGGGATAGAAAGCGTTACAAGTGGCAAGATATTTTTTGATGACACCGATGTGACCAAAATGTCCATAGAAAAGCGCAATGTGGGATATGTATTTCAGGACTATTTGCTGTACCCAAACATGAACATTTTTGACAATATTGCCTTTCCATTAAAGATGAAAAAGGTGAGCAAAGATGAAATCACAGAAAAGACTGAACTCATAGCTAAGGCCTTGAAAATAACAGAACAGTTAAAAAAACGCCCGGGGGAGTTGTCGGGTGGACAGCAGCAGCGGGTGGCCATTGCAAGAGCGTTGGTAAAAGATCCAGCAGTGTTGTTGTTGGATGAGCCGTTTTCCAATTTGGACACTAGGTTGTCATTGGAATTGCATGATGAGTTGTTGAGAGTGCAAAAAAGGACGGGCGTCACCGCTGTCTATGTCACGCACAATCAAGAAGATGCTATGATGGTATCTCACAATATAGTGGTACTGAAAGATGGTGAGTGTATGCAATACTCTTCGCCAGATGAGTTGTATCACAATCCTCAAAACTATTTTGTAGCAAATTTTATTGGCAAAGTGGAGATAAACAAGATTGATGGTAACATTGTGGATAAAATTTTTGTGTCCAATGATCAAAGTGTCAAGCTAGATTTGTCACTGAACTTGCAAGTGCAAAGTGCAAGCGCAGTATCTCTGTGTTTTAGACCGGAATCTGTCAAGGTTTCTCAACAATGCGACTTTGATGCAAAAGTCGTTGCATGTAGCTTTTATGGCAAAGACGTCATGATAAAAGCTAAGTCTAACGAATTTTATATTCATGCTTTTCACAATAAAATGTTGGATACAAGTGACAGTGTTGTCGGTTTTTGCATTGACAAAAATGCAGCAAAAATATTTGACCAGAATACAGGGGAAAGAATACTATGAAAAATACAAAGTTTGAAAAATTTTGGGACAATATTTTTCCAAAGATTAGACCGTGGCTGTTTCTATCTCCTTTCATTTTATTTGTGCTGGTATTTTCTGTCTACCCTGTATTGAGGTCGATATCGTTGGCTTTCATGCAAGATTACAACAGGCTGACCGGTAACTACAATGGCATTGGATGGGGTAATTTTGAAGGGATTTTTAAGAGTAGAGATTTCAAAAATGCAATTTTAAACTCATCACTGTATGCTGTAATGGTCGTGCCTATTGGCTTGGTCATATCACTATTTTTTGCTAGTTTATTGAATAAAAGGCTGAAAGGGACGGCAATTTATCAAACTGCTTTTTTCTTGCCGTTAGTCACTTCTACTGTTGCAATAGGATTTGTTTGGCGGTTTATGTTTAATGGCAACTATGGCGTGTTAAACTCAATTTTGTCCATTTTTGGTGTTGATAAAATCAAGTGGTTGGAAGATTCCCGTTATTCTCTAACGACAATAGTCATATATGGCATATGGAGTTCTATTCCGTTTAGTACAATTGTGTTGCTGAGTGCTATGCAGTCTATCAATAAAAAGTATTACATTATTGCAAGAATGGACAATGCAAGTAGTTTTCAGATGTTTAAAAAAATTACGCTGCCCATGATGATGCCTACAATCATCATACTGATGTTTTTAAACTTGATATCTTCCTTTAAGGTTTTTGATGAGCTTCAAGTATTCTTTGGTGGACCGGGACCATATTCAAACTTGTACACAATTGTTTGGTATATTTACGAGCAAATGAGAACAGGAATATATGGAGTAGGATATGCAGCAGCAGCGAGTATTGTGTTGTTTGTGTTTGTGCTTAGTGCTACCTTATTGTTGGTGTTGATAAGAAAAGTGTGGTTAAATAGGGGTAAGAGACTTGTGAGGAGTAAAAGAAATGCATAGTTCTGACACTAGAAAAAAGTTTGATTTTAACGAATTTTTTGCAAAAGTAAAGAAAATTTTGTTGCAAATCATCACTCATTCAAAAACAAAAAAAATTGTGCTTTATACACTGCTTACTGTTTTTGCTGCTTTGATGTTTTTCCCATTTTATTGGTTGTTGATTTCTGCATTGCAGAGATCGGAAGATTTGACAACATTGCCACCAAATTTTTTTCCACTGCGCATTACTTTTAATAATTTTATTACAGTACTGCAAGAGTCAAAACTTTTAAGGTATCTTGCAAATTCACTGATTGTCACTTCTATTAGTGTAGTCTGTACACTTTTTGTCACTATCCTAGCAGCGTTTGCTTTGACAAAACTCAAAGTCCCTGGCAGAACTATCATCATTGCAATCATGCTGACGCTGATTATTTTGCCATCAGAATTGTTGATAGTGACAAACTATTCTACCATAATTCAGTTGGGTTTGCAGGATAACTTGGCAGCACTCATTCTACCTTTTGTGGGTAGCGTGTACTATGTTTTGATTTTGAGAAACAGTTTTTTGGTATCTAGTGATAAAATATATGCAGCGGCTAGAATTGACGGAGCTAGCAATTGGCGGTATTTGTGGAGAGTGCTTGTACCTCAATCAAAGCCTACAATTATTGCCATTGTACTGTTTAACGCTCTCGCTTCATGGAATTCTTTTTTGTGGCCTATGTTGGTAATCAAAACAGATGAGAACAAGACTCTTCCATTTGGATTATTGACTTTTGTAGGTGATGACGATAGGATGAAAATAGAATTGACAATGGCTGCGTCCTTGATAGCTTTGATACCTATGTTGATTTTATTTTTAACGACTCGCAAATTTTTGATTAAGGCAATCAGCAGAGGGGGAAGCAAAGGTTGAGCGCAATGCACTGGTTGAGCATATTTAGTGGTAAAAAGTTTTTTGCTAATTTTGTTGACAAATTATGCTGATTGTAGTATAATGGTGTGGATATGTTGTTAAACAAGATACAAAACAATACTAGTGCTAGTGTTCGGGACTTTGAAGCCGCATGTGATGACTTGATTTCGGCTAAATATATTTTAGCGGATACAAAGATAAGTAAAGTATTGCAGACTATTGTTGTTAGTAGCAAGTTGTACTCATTGATTGGTAAGGTGTGCAACGGCTTTGATCCTATGGCTTTGCTCAATCAGCAGAGAGCTAAAACGAGTGATGGTCATGATACAGTTTTGCCTCCACAAGATAAAGCACTTTGCGTTGGTTTTGTTTTTAGATTGTTGTTTATACTGGACTCTCAACGAGACAAAACAGGTGGGGATCAGATACTTAAAGATTTTTTGATGCAATACTACAACCCAAATGACTTAAACGCAAGTATAGCAGAGTTTGGTAATCTATTGAAATCATTTAAAGAGAACGCTGTTCAACTTTTGAGTGCATAAGTTTACGATATGAATAGCAAAATATTTGTTGTCGGATCTTTAAATATGGACCTTGTATGCCAAGTTGGCTCTGTTCCCAAAGTTGGAGAAACTGTACTAGCTAAAAAGTTTTTTACAGCGTGTGGTGGCAAGGGTGCAAATCAAGCTATTGCTTGTGCAAAATTGGGTGGCAATGTGAGCATGATTGGTGCTGTGGGTGATGATGAAAATGGTAGGCAGTTGATAAAGAATTTGCAGCAAAACAATGTAAATTGTGATAATGTCAGTGTTTGTGATGAGAGTAGTGGTTTGGCTTTTATTACGGTTGCAAATTCTAACAACACAATCATCGTTGCCCCTAATGCAAACTTTGCATTAAAAAAGGACAGTGTAGATAGAGCACTTAAAAGAGCGCAAAGCGGTGATATTTTGATAGCACAATGGGAGTCGCCTATTGAAATAGTGCGGCATGCTTTTGAATTAGCACGGCAAAAATCTATGACCACTATATTAAATCCTAGTCCTGCCGTCAAGGAATACAGTGACATGTTGTCCTATGTTGACATTTGTATACTAAATGAAACAGAGACAAGTATTTTGACGGGCATTCAGCCAGACAGTGAAGTGCAAGTAGCTTTGGCCATTAAGAAATTGTATGAAAGTGGTTTAAAACAAGCAATACTAACTTTGGGTAGTGAGGGGTCTGTTGTAGCAGTGGGACAACAGATAACTTTTGTAGATTGTGTCAAAACAAAGGTGGTAGATACGACTGCCGCAGGTGATACGTATACTGGGGGCGTTGCTGTAAAGTTGGCGTCAAAGTGTGACTTGTTGACGGCTGCGCACTTTGCTAGTAAGGCAGCTAGCATTACGGTTTCTAGGTTTGGTGCAAGCAAGAGTATACCATATTTAAGTGAAGTGGAAGTTTAACATTGAAGTTCTGTTTAAATTAAAGATATAAATGATATTTAAAGTTTTATTAAGGAGATAAATTTGACAAACGCAGAAAACATAGCAATACAAATCAAAGAACTCAAAAAATACTATGGTACATTTAAAGGTTGTGAAGATGTGTCATTTGATGTAAATTTTGGCGAGGTTGTGGGATTTGTAGGTCCCAATGGGGCAGGTAAGTCTACGGTCATTAAGGCACTTTTGGGACTTATCATTAAGACTAGTGGAACAGCTACAATTTTGGGTGAAGATGCCAACATTCGTGCTGACATTAGACAAAGAGTAGGGTACGCTTCTTCTGATAGCATATTTTATAAAAATATGCGCGTTAAGAACTTGTTGGAGTTCACTGCTGCTGTTTATGGCAAGGGTGCGGATACCTATGCAAAATATGCAAAGCGATTAGATTTGGATTTAAATAAGCGCATAGATCAACTGTCTTTGGGGAATAGAAAAAAAGTGAGTATAGTCAATTCACTCATGACCGAAGCTGACATTTTGATATTAGATGAGCCTACAAATGGGTTGGATCCTCTTGTACAAAAAGAGTTTTATGCGATGATATCAGAGAGCAAAAAAAGAGGAGCAGCCATTTTGTTGAGCACTCACATTTTGGCGGACGTGCAAAGTTATTGTGACAGGGCAGTCATCATTAAGGACGGTTTGATTGTCGCTGATTCTACTGTGCAAAGTTTGGTGAGTGGTAGTAAAGAGAGTGGTAAAGTTGTCAAAGATGTCTTGATCGTGTTCGAAAATTCTATGCCTGATTTTAGTGATGTAAGTGGAATGGAGAATATGACAATGGATGGTCTGACGCTGAAAGGTCATTTTAGTGGTAATATGAGTGATCTGTTGGGCAGAATTGGCAGTGCCAGCATGTCACAGTTTTCTGTCAGTGATTTAAACCTTGACAGTATTGTGCATGATTATTACGATGCTGAAAAAATAGGTAAACAATAATATGATAAATAAACAGCTGTTAAAAAAAGAGTTTAAGCAGGCAAAGACAATGTTGACGATTTGGTCTATCGTAATATTTAGTTTGTCAATTTTGTTTATGTTGATATTTTTTGCTGTCAGAAACAATTTAAAACAAGGCAATGGTATTGTTTTAATTGATTCTAGTGCAGATTGGTTTGCGGCGATTGCAAAAAATTTATATTTAATTTGGCCAATTTTTGCATCAATTTTGGGCATTACGCTGTTGGGTAAGGAAGTGCGAGAACAGTATGGAGAGTACTTGTACAGTATGCCATTGTCACGCCAGACAGTTTGGGCAACTAAGATGTGCTTTGGTGTACTTGCAATATTGATTGTAAATTTGTTGTTTGCAGTGGTCATGACTGGTATGACCATTGTAGTGGGAGTTCCCGATTTGTTGCCAAACGGCAGTCAGATAGGTGGAATGTTTATGTACTTTGGATTAAACATTGTCATGCAATTGGTCATATTTTTGTTTTGTTTTGGCTTGGGCAGTGCACTAAACAAAAGAGCCTCTTTGGGTTTGAGTATAGCTATTGGAATTGGATTTTTTGTGGTAAACATCATCATAGGAGTTTTAAAGGCTTTTGTAGACCCAACACTTTATGACATATTGACTTATCTATGCCCATTAAATTTTGCAGACAGCATGCTTATCATGTCTTTTGTAAATGGAAAGGCAACAGTGAATGAGTTTGCAATCTATACACTCATTGCTGTTCCTTGGATATTGTTGTGTTTTGGACTTACATGGTGGGGAAGGCGCAAATTTATGCTCTCTGACTTGGCATAATTAACTTTAAATAAAATTCAGATTTTGATTAAAATTTTTTAAATATTTTAGTTATATATGATAAAGGAAAAATAAAATGATAAACAGACAACTGTTGAGAAAGGAGTTTAAGCAGGCAAAGACCATGTTGATGATTTGGACTATTGTAATTTTGAGCTTGTCCTTTTTGTTTATGTTGATATTTCTTTCTGTTAAGAGTGTTTCACATGATATAAATTTAGGCAATCTTAAAATTATTTCTAGTGCAGATTGGTTTGCAGGTGTAGCAAACAATATTGTCATAGTGTGGCCAATTTTTGCATCAATTTTGGGCATTACGCTGTTGGGTAAGGAAGTGCGAGAGCAGTATGGAGAGTACTTGTACAGTATGCCGTTGTCCCGCCAGACAGTGTGGGCAACTAAGATGTGCTTTGGTATGTTTGCAATATTGATTGTAAATGTGCTGTTTGTAATAGTGATGACTGGTATGACCATTGCAGTGGGAGTTCCCGATTTGTTGCCAAACGGCAGTCAGATAGGTGGAATGTTTGTGTACTTTGGATTAAACATTGTCATGCAATTGGTCATATTTTTGTTTTGTTTTGGCTTGGGTAGTGCACTAAACAAAAAAGCCTCTTTGGGTTTGAGTATAGGTGTAGGCATCGGGTTTTTAATTGTCAATATGATAATACAAGCACTGTATGCTGTTGTAGATAAAACAGTTTTTGATATACTGTTGTATCTATGTCCACTAAACTTTGCAGATAGTCTAATCGTTATGCCTTTTATCAGTAAAATAATTTCAACAGATGAATTTGTTATACACACACTAATTGCCGTGCCTTGGATACTGTTGTGTTTGGGTGTTTTGTGGTGGGGAAGACGCAAATTTATGCTCTCTGACTTTGCATAATAAGGGGATATTGGCAATTTTTAATTTTTGTTGTTAATAAAACATTGTTAATATAAAATGTTAATAAAACATTGTTAATATAAAACTTTAATTTCAAGTGTTGTTGCAAAATTTTTTTAGAAGAATTCAATTTTTTAGGGGTAAAATATCATTAAGTCGACTGACAACAATGTGCCATATCAAGCACTCTACCGAAAATACAGACCTACAAAATTTGAGGACATGATAGGGCAAGAACATATTACAAAAACCTTAATGACACAAATACAAAAGTGCTCTATAGGTCATGCGTATCTGTTTTGTGGCAGTCGTGGTACTGGTAAGACATCAGCTGCTAAGATTTTTGCTAAGGCAGTCAATTGTACTGATAAAATGTCTGCTCCATGTGGTGTATGTGATGTCTGTGTTTCTTTGCAAAATTCTATCAGTATGGATATTTTGGAGATTGATGCAGCTAGCAATAATGGTGTCGACGAAGTTAGAATTTTGCGTGAAAGCGTCAAATTCACCCCTGTAAGTGGCTCATATAAGGTGTACATTATTGATGAAGTGCATATGTTGTCAAATTCAGCGTTTAATGCGCTACTAAAAACACTAGAAGAGCCACCTAAACATGCAATATTTATTTTGGCTACCACAGAGGTTTTTAAGTTGCCAGCAACAATTTTGTCAAGGTGTATGCGCTTTGATTTTAGGTTGGTAGAACGCGAAGTTTTATCAAAGTTTCTAACCAAAATATTAAAACAAGAAAAAAAACAAGCAGATAAAGATGCCGTCGATTACATTGCTATGCGTGCAGAAGGCAGTGTGAGAGATTGTTTGAGTATAGCTGACAGTTTGTTGAGTCAGGATAAGTTGACATTAAACAACACGATGTCACTCTTGGGTGCAACGGACAAAAAAAAAGTATTGGCAGTTTTGCAGCAAATATCTTTGGGCGAAATTGGGACATTGTTGCAGAGCATTGACGATTTGTCTTACAGTGGAGCTAGCTTTGCTCAACTTGCAAAGGACATTTCTAAGTTTGCAAGAGATACTTTGATTGCAAAGACTGTCAAAAACTGTGATGCAATTTTAGCAGAAAGCAAAGAAACGCTAGATTTAATAAAGTCACACAGTAAAGATTTTGATACAGATTTTTTGATATCCGTTATAAATGCTTTTAGTGCAGTAGACAGTGAGTTGCGGTACAGTATAAGTCCACGACTAGTCTTAGAAACAGTGGCATTAAATGCCTGCGTCCGTATGAATGTTGATTTGTCAAGCATACAAGATAGATTGAGCAGGCTAGAAGAGTATTTAAAGGCTGGAAACATAAACACAACTAGTTTGGGTGAGCAAAAGTTTGTCAAGCAAAATCTAAGTCAAACTTCCAATCCACAAATTGATTCTCCGTCCACGCCTTCGTTTGCTAAAAAAGCTGTGAAAGTGGTAGATGCAATGAGTGTTTGGGGCAAAATTGCAACATGGATTAGGACAAATAGTACGCCTAGCAATTTTAATCTAGTAGCCAATCATACTTCTGTCAGTATTGCAGATAATACGCTTACAGTCAGTGTTGCAGACTCAAAGATAAACGATTTTAAGGACATCAGTGACGTAATAAAAACGGCAATTAAAACGCTTGGTTTTGATTTAGGATTTGCTATATCAAAACAGACTAACGGAATTGACATTGACAGTGAACTTAAAAGGATAAAGAGTATCATAGGTGATACACCCGTCAATATTAAAAAATAGTGAATATTTTTTAACAGATTTTTTTGTTTTAGCATAAACAATAACAATTTTTGGAGGATTTATATTATGAAATTTGGTGGTTTTGGGGGCGGTATGGGCAACATACAGCAAATGATTAAAGAGGCTCAAAAAATGCAAGAGAGCATGAAGAATGCACAAGCAGAGTTGGAAACCATGATTTTGAATGGTGAGAGTGGCGGTGGTCTTGTGACGGTTACCGTGAACGGACAATCGCAAGTTAAGGCGATAAAAATAAAGCCCCAAGCAGTAGACATAGATGACTTGGAAATGTTGGAAGATTTAATTTTGTCTGCTTACAATAATGCTTGTAAAATGGCACAAGCAGAACATGAAAGACTTATGCCAGTGGGTCTAAACGGGATTATGTAGTACTGCATATTAAAGAATGAGAACACACACGCAAAGTATAGAGCGTCTTGTCAATAAATTTAGTTCATTGGGTGGAGTTGGCAAAAAGACTGCTATGAGATATGCATACAGTATAGTATCTATGTCAAAACACGACGTAGAAGATTTTTGTGATGCGTTGATAGATGTCAAAAACAAGTTGCAATACTGTTCTGTTTGTGCTACATTTGCAGAGAGTGCAGTTTGTGAAATTTGTCAAAGTAGGGCAAGTGACACTGTGTGCGTGGTCTCTTTCCCAAAAGATGTTTTGAGCATTGAAAGAGCTGGTGGGTACAAAGGACTGTATCATGTATTGCACGGGACAATAAGTCCACTTGATGGTAGAGGTCCTGACGAATTGAGAATAAAAGAACTTTTGCAAAGGTTGCAAAATGGCAACTTTGGTGAAGTCATACTGGCTACCAATCCTGATATTGAGGGTGAGGCAACTTCTATGTATATTTCTCGCTTGATAAAACCTTTGGGCATAAAAGTCAGTCGCATAGCACAGGGAATCAGTATGGGTAGTGACATTGAGTTTGTGGACGAAGTTACACTTGCTCGCGCCATTGACAACAGAGTAGAGTTTTGAAAATAAGTTTAAATATAGCTGTAAAAAGGATTGCAAATTTTGTAATCCTTTTTAGTTTAAATTAAGATTGTACATAATTTATTTAAATCTTAATAAAGCTATTTTTTGCGTGTAGCTTTAATAACTTCAATTGCTATTTACAGTTTTGGTAAACATTAATATTTTACTACATTTTGTTATTATTGTATCACAACTCAGGACTTTTTTATAGAATTAGTTATGAAAATAAATTTAGGAACTAAATTGTAGTATGCTTAGATTGGAGTTACATGTAATTTTATAAATATTGATAGTTTATTTTTGAAATGAAATATTGACATTTTGTTGGATTTATGGTATTATATCAACTAGATATATAGAAAGATAGGTATATGATTTAAGTCGCTATGTTAAGATTGCAATGTATGCAATTGAGATGTGATGCGTTTTAAAGGAGTGGGAAATATCTATGGACAGGACAAGGAAACAGTAGGCTGTTTTCCTAAATTATAGTATGCTTAGATTGGTGTTACATGTAAATTTTATAAAATATTGACAGTTTATTTTTAAAATGAAATATTGACATTTTATTGGATTTATGGTATTATATCAACTAGATATATAGAAAGATAGGTATATGATTTAAGTCGCTATGTTAAGATTGCAATGTATGCAATTGAGATGTGGTGCGTTTTAAGGAGTGGGAAATATCTATGAATAGAGCAAAGAAACAGAATATAATTTTAGCTACTGTAAGCATGGTAAGCATGCTTGTATTGGTGTTTAGCATGACTGTATTTGTGGGGTATACCAATATAGGCAGAAGTATTTTTGGGATTGATAATGTGGATAAGTCAAGAGGACCTGGGATACAGGGCGTAGCACCTAGTGCTGGGTGGAATGACGCATGGGATGCACGAATGGAGAATACGCTACCGTTTGCTGGGGGTGATGGTTCTGCAGAACACCCGTATTTGATAGATACGCCTGGTGCTCTGGCACGCATGGCACACTCCATCAATCGCTATAATTATGGGTATCAAAATGAGGCACACTATAAAGTCACTGCCAATCTTGACATGGGTGCCAGGCGTTGGTCTCCTATTGGAGTTATGTTGGATTGGTCATTGAAACTGCCGAGTCAGCAGGGGGGTGAGTACAACAGCAGTTTGACTTTGTCCAGAGCATTTGCTGGGACATTTGATGGCGGTGGATTTATCATTTCCAACTTGATGTCATATGAGAATCTGAATGGATCTCCTGTACATGACTGGTATAATTGGCGTAGTCCTCAAAATGACTGGAAACCAAAACGTGAAGATCTTAAATTTGGTCCTGGCTCTACAGGTGGAATGTTTGGTGTAATATCTGGTGATGTGACTATAAAAAATGTAGTGTTGCAAAATGCAACAGTTGAAGTTGCCAATAGTGCGTACTTGTCAACTGAATATAGAGAGGGTATTGCTCTATCCGTTTATCGAGAAGATGCAAAGATGTCAATAGGTGTACTTGTTGGGTCAAATAGTAAAGTTACGGATGAGTATCTCCATTCTACACATACAAATTTGACAGTTAGTAACATAACTATCAATAGTGCGACTATTTTAGTACCTGAATATGTTAATTTGGTATCATACAGGATTGGTGGTATAATTGGCAACATGAGTAATAACTTATTTTTTAACAAGAATACCATCAATATAGACAATGTGAAAATGAAGAATGTAATGGTCAGTTTGAATGCTAGTACTGTATGGCGTCATCTAGAAAGAGACTGGTATCATGATTTTTTGAAATATGAAGATGAGATTAACTCTGGGATTATGGGCGGTTTTGTAGGTTTTATAGACAGTGACACATCACTATCTATAAAAGATAGCAGTATAGCTGGCAGTACGATAGAGAACAATGCGAGGCATTTAGACGGGTACACTGGTGGAGTGATAGGTAAGTCATATAGCAATGATGTGAGTATAGAAGGGGTGCATGTTATGACGAGTAGGATATCTGGAAGTGGAGCCAGTGAAGTGTATATTGGAGGGGTAGCTGGGTTTGTAGAGAATATCAGTTCGGTTATGAAGGATGTGAGTGTAGACGCCAATATTAAGGTGAAGACGCTAGCAGATAAGAACAGTGGAGCCAATATTGGAGGAGTGTTGGGGCTTGTGAGGAAGGGAGTAGAATTTGAGGATGTTTTGTATAGTGGGAGTATAGGAGTAGTAGACCCGACTTCGTTTAGCGATATAAGGGTAGGAGGGATGATAGGGAAAGCGGATTCTGGAGGTAAAATACGGAATAAGGATGTTGAAGGTCAGGCTACTGTCAGTGTATATTTAGAAGTTGAAGGAGGCAGGAACATCAATTTTGGGGGTATGGTAGGATATTTTGACCAGGAAGTGGAGTATGGGGACAACAAGTTTGAGATAGATACAGCACTGTTGACAGGGGATATAATTGTATCGGAACCGTTGGCTGGATTGGGAGCTGAGAGGAAGATAGAGTATGGAGCTGTATTTGGGGTTGAAGGATTTAGTGATATAACGGTGAGGGACATACAGTCATATATGACAGGAGTGAAAGATTATTTGTTTGCGAATGGAGTGAATGGAGGAGCGACGATAGTGAACAGCAAGCAGACAGAGCCTGTTGCACCTAGGATAACGAAACAACCTGCCGAGGCAGTACAAGCAATATTAGATGAGACAGTATCTGTATCGGTTACAGCGGAGTCCAGTGGAGCTACTGGTGAATTGCAGTATCAGTGGAGAGAGATAAGACAGAATCAGGATGGGACATACACTGATTTACCGATACCGCAACAGAATAAGAGTTCGATGAAGTTGGAAGCTGTTGTACCCGGAGTATTCCAGGTGTATGTAGAGGTTAGTGGGACCTATCCAGACTTTGTACGACCTATGACGGTGAGTAGTAATGTTGTCAATATATTTTCTATGACGGTGGAGGAAGCGGCTTCTATGATAGTGTCATCACCTGTATCTGTGGGCATACAGTATGGAGATAGAGCACCTAATGTGCTTAGGGTGTTGGCGCAATCGAACAGTATACTGACATACCAGTGGTACCGGAGTTTGGATGGGACGAATGAGAGAGGGGAGCTATTGGAAGGGGAGACACGGAGTGTACTGCCGTTGGAGTCTTTTAAGAGTGGGCAGTACTATGCCGTTGTGACCAGTCATTTTTATGGTTCGGAGTTGGATATAAAGAGTGAAGTTGCGTCAGTCAACATATTGGGAGCGCCTACGGCGTTGAGCAATTTTGCGTTTAAGACATTGCCGTGGATAGCGTTGACACTTGCAGCAGCGTCCTTGATGGCGCTGGCCGTGATAGTTATGAAGTTGTCGGTAGACAAGACCAAGAGGTTGGAAGCACTTGCGATTATAGGTATGGGGAAAACTGATAGCGGGAGTGCAAAGGTTGATGGCAGTGGACGCGTTGAGAGTGTTGTTGTAGCAAATGACCCGTTGACAGATGCGAATCAAAAGAATACAATGGTTAAAGCCAATTTATTGACAGGTGTAAAGAAAGCGAATGTGAATGTTGAAGGGAAATCACTTATTAAGAGTGAGGTTCGTAAGAAGTAGGTATTGAAGAATGTTTATAATTTTAGGGAACAGCTTTCGTTTACTGTTTCCCTAAATTATAGCATGCTTAGATTGGTGTTGCATGTAAATTTTATAAAATATTGACAGTTTATTTTAAAAAGATAATATTGACATTTTGCTACATTTATGGTATTATAGTATTGATTTATAGTAATAGCATATATAAATTGAATAGTAGTATTTATCATTTTGGATATCATCGCTCAACAAAGGTTGAAATCCTTGAATTAAATTTCTTAATAAAAAGTTTTTGGAGTAAAAATATGAAAGATAAAACGGTAAAAAAATTATCGCTTTTTAGTATGGGAGTTTTGATTACACTGATAGTAGTATTAATCATGAACACCCCGAATATAGCGGTTTTATTTAAATACAATATAGCTGTTAAGGCTGAAACTAGCTTAAAACCTCATCAATTAGACCTGATGGTTTTGCCGCGTGAAAATTCGACTTGGGATGGTGCTAGCAACGCTCAAAATTATGCGGGCGGTAATGGTACAGAAGAAAGCCCATACTTGATTGACAACGCTAGGCAGTTGGCACGCATGGCAACAGATATCAATTATGGTTCTAGCCAAAAAGCATTGACTGCCTGGTACTCATTGACTTCTGACATTAATATGGGTGGGAGTTGGTGGACACCAGTGGGTGGATATGGTAGAGCCTTTGCAGGTGTATTCAATGGAGATGGACACACTATATCAAATATGTATGTGCGTAATGATGGCAAAATATTGAACGGTACTGCTTCTGCAATATTTGGACTGTTGGGTGACGGAGCTGTCATTGGCAATGTGGAACTTGTCAATATCTCTGTGACAAGAGAGGGCAGTGCAGGTAGTAGTAGAGTGTTGTTGGCTTTGATAGCTGCTCAAACTGAGCCAGATGCAAGTGTGCTTATATTTGACATAGGTATTGTAGATTCTAGAATCTACACAAAACAGGAAGTGACGAATAATTTCTATCAAATTGACACTGGCTTGATCGTTGCAAGACAAGGTAGACCTTCGTCTTCAAGCAGCGAAGGTATGATTTCTATTGAAAATATTCATATAGCAAACTCTGGTACAACTATTGGTATGTATATTGACAGTGCGTCATGGGATACTATTTTTAATAGTCATGGCGGGTTTATAGGTGTAGGTCATTTGGTAGACATAAGAAGCAGTAGTTTTGAAGGCATGGTTGGTGTTGAAGTTATAAGGAAGACAAATTGGTGGTCTACTGGTGAAGATTACTTGTACATGACTAATATGGGTGCTGTGGTAGGTATGTTGGACATGCTTACGGATAAGGTGTCTATTATAACAGATGTAAATTTATTTGGCAATTTGTATTCAAATATTGAGTATATTTATGCATCTCAGTATGAAGGAAGTGATGGATTGAAAGAAGAACAGCATATGGGTGGTATAATAGGCGACATTGGTAACAACATAGGCGGTTTGGAATTGGTTTATATAGACTCTTCTATTGGAATGGATGTATTTGGCGCTACCAAAGTATTTGGTGGTGGAATGGGTGATAGCAAAGTTAATACCAAAATGGAAGACATAAATACAAGGAAAAAAGACTTAGAGTTAGCGCGTGAATTGTATGATGAGTATTATTATGAACAGCAAAATAATTCACAGGATCAGTATATTATAGGTGATGCAGGTTATTATGCTGACGGTCAAGATTACAATGATTATTCAGAGGACAACGCTCAACTAAGTGGCAGAATGGGTATAGATTCTCGTGCACCAGGATCAACTGGCAATTATTGGGCCAAAGCTGATTACAGTTATCTTTATGGACCAAGAACGTCGCAATTTCCTGAAAGACCAGTTACTGTTCAACCCAATGGGAGTTCAGGTGGCAGACCAGTTCTCAATACACCGAGACCGAATAGTGTAGGTGAAATAGCGAATCGTCCAACAACTTCAAATGCTGCTGGCAATCGTCCAACATCTGCGTCAGGTTCAACTCGTCCTGGTGGCAGGATTGCTGCCCCTCGTCGCGTTATATCTCCTCGTATTGCGGAGATGCACAATATATTAAATGGTGCACAGGAAAGTATTTCAATACCTAGACCTACTGGTCCTACAAGTCCTACTGGACCTACAGGCTCTACTGGCAGTGGTGGTGGTACAACAAGCAATGCAGCAAACACACCTCCAAAAACACCTCCTAAACCTTCTAAACATATTATCGACACAGAAATTTTAAGGAAACCTGGAAATGTCGTTACTAAAACTAACCCTACTTCCTTGCGACCTAGTAGTATTGTGTCTAGACCTTCTAGCAATGCTGATGCATTTTTAGAGAGGTTCAGGAGTACTTCTTTTAGGTCTACAGCTAGCAGTACTGCTTCGAAAGCCGCTGCGAAAGCCGCTGCGAAAGCTACTGCAAGTGCTACTAGAGCTGCGATTATGGCCGCTTCTAAGCTGATTAAGTATATTTTTGGAGTGCTCATGATTATAGGGACTATAATCGGAATAGTTTTCATGATTTTGGATGCTACAAATGTTATGAACAGTGGACCTCCTGTATGGGAAAACCACTCTTATATTGGTGCTGCTGTAGGTAATGAAGGTAAATCAAATGTCAAGGTAGAATACGTTCAAACTTCAAATACTTCAATACACAACGATACGATGTTTTCGGGCAATGACAATGCAGTGACATCAAAAGAACATTCTAAAAATAAGCTTCCTAGTGTTCCTACAATCCAGTATCAGCCCGGTTCTGAGTATGAAAACAATATAGTTGTGACAGAAGAGTTAGGGGACACGACTGTACTGGAAGTTGACGGAGAAGAGGGTATAGAATTGGACAGACCTATATACTTTCAATGGTACAGAAATGACATTGACAGCAATAAAGGTGGTACGCCAATATTGTACGCTAACTCTCCTATTTTGGAAGTTATGACAGTGGGTAATTTTTACTACTACTGTGAAGTGATATCACAGTCTATTGATTTCTATGTTTCAAATTTCAGCATTACTGCAAATGTAAAGGCGGCAAACAATGTAGTTGCTACCCCAACCATTCATAATGTATCAGTCAATTCGTCTTCATCAAACGGTATCAGCAGGACTGTATCTAGTGTTTCTGATAGCTTGGATAATGAGATTTATACAACTGTAAGTGCTGGTGATGTTGTAAGCATGTCCGTGTACGCAGAGAGCAAAGTGGGAAACTTGACTTATCAGTGGTTTAGGTATGACATTCACCAAGATGAGTGGATAGCTCAATTTGGAGCTGATGATGCTGAATACAACAGAACTTTTAACAGCGAAGGTATGAATTACTATGCGGTGGCAGCTGTCAACACAATTGGCAGGGCTAGTGATTATGTGATAGGTGACATTATCGGTATAGAAGTGGTAAGTAAGCCAAATGCGTTAATTGCTGCATTGACTAGTGTGAATATGCCTTGGTTCATGTTAATTTTCGGATCTTCAATTTTGGTTACATTGTCTTTATTGATGATGTCCAGAAAGTTGAGACAGTAACAAAAGTAGATGAAAATAGACATTACAGCAAACGTCTGTGATGTCTATTTTATTTGTTTAGTCCATTTGTTCTTTGAGGTTACAAAATTTAGTTTTTTCTTTTTGAACTTTTTGTTGTTCTGCGTATTCTAGTGGATACACTCCATTTTCGCTCATCCATTCAAAAACCAAAAATTGGTCTTGTGAACACTCTGCTAGTTGTGATTGCAATAAGTCACGCAAATTTTTGCAACTTGCTTCTTTTATACCATTACAGTATAGATCCAACAGTGACTTTTGTGATTGGATGACATCAATTGAGATATCTTCCGTTGATATTTTGTTTTTGTCTGACATAATTTCTCCTTATTTATTATTTGTGTCCATCTAGGTAAGCAAAAAGCTTGTCGTATCTCTCTTTGTGTCCGTGCGCAATATCTCCAAAAATTGATTGCAATGCTTTATCCTCTATTTGCGACTGATAAGCCATGCATTTTTTGTACTGTAAGTTCTCTGCTATCATCAATTCTGACAGACTGCGTAGGTTAGTTGCAGTTATGCTAGGTTTTGTTGACATTGTGTTCTCCTTTAATTTTATGTAATTAGTATTTGTAGTTTGGCAAAAAATTATTACTTTGATTTGTTCGTGTTGCATTTTTGTGTTATAATATGTTTGTGTTTAAAATAGGCAATGTAAAAATACCCAATAGATGTCTTTTAGCTCCTATGGCAGGATATGGTGATAGGGCTTTTAGGCAGATGTGTAGAGAGGGCGGTGCGGGTTTATCGACTACAGAGATGATAAGTTGCAAAGGGCTACTACACAACAATATTCAAACTCAAAGTATGCTTAAAGTATCACAATGTGAGGTACCGGTGGCTGTGCAGTTGTTTGGCAAAGAACCAAATGACTTTGAGAGAGCTGTTGAGGATAATAGGTTGGCTCACTTTGATATCATAGACATCAATATGGGCTGTCCGGTAAATAAAGTGATAAAGCACGGAGAGGGGAGTGAGTTGATGGCTACACCAAAACTTGCCTGTGAAATTGTGAGGGCTTGCAAAAAGAGTAGTAGTGGGCGCCCCATTACCGTTAAGACTAGACTAGGTATTGAGTGTGGTAAAAGTACTGTGTTAAACTTTGTTTTGGCTTTACAGGAAGCAGGAGTGTCTAGTGTAACCATTCATGGCAGGTATCAACAACAGTTGTATAGAGGACAAGCTGATTGGGAGGCAATTTCTCATGTCGCTGAGCATGTTAGTATACCTGTCATTGGCAGTGGCGATGTGAGTAGTGCAGAGGAATATCAAAGGTATTTGCGATATCCCAATATAGCTGCAGTATCCATAGCTCGTGGTGCGTTGGGTAACCCAAATATTTTTAACTCTATTTTGCATCATTCTCAAATTGAAAGTAATCCACGGCATGTAATGTCCTTGTGTAAAAGGCACTTTGAGTTGTGTATTCAATACACACCAAATTTGGCTGTCAGTGTTTTTAAAAAACACTTTGCTTGTTACATTGCTAATCTAAAAAAGCTCAGTAGGTTTAAAAATCAAATTTTAAACGAATATAAGCAACAAGCACACAAGCTGGATAGCGTGCAAGGTACATTTGATTTAATAGGGATTTTGAGCGACGCTGTGATGGAGATATAAATTGCTTGACAACATCCATGGTTTAATGTATAATAATAAAAATTTTTTAAAATATAATAAATTTTCAGGTATGGAGAGATTTATATGTCAAAAAAACAAAATAAAAATGTCAACACAAAAGAATTTAGGGCAGAAAGTAAGCGCTTGTTGGACTTAATGATAAATAGTGTTTATACCAACAAAGAGATTTTTTTGCGCGAGTTGATTTCCAATAGCAGTGATGCACTGGACAAACTGTACTTTGCCAGTTTAACGGACACCAGTTTATCTGTCACAAAAGATGACCTAAAAATTGTAGTGCAAGGCGATAGCGAAAAAAGAGAGCTATGTATTGCAGACAATGGCATTGGCATGACAGAACAAGATTTGGATAATAACTTGGGTACTATTGCAAAATCAGGCAGTAATTCTTTTAAGCAACGCAGTGATTTGAAAAAAGCTATTGGAGAGGCTGATATAGATATTATAGGACAGTTTGGTGTTGGATTTTACAGTGCATTTATGGTAGCAGACAGTGTAGAGGTAATGTCAAAAGTACAGGGGAGTGATGGCTGTTTTGTGTGGACTAGTAGTGGGCTTGATGGATACAGTATTCAGCAAGCGAGCAATGCACAATTTGATGAAGCGATGAACGCTTTTTTGATGAAGCCACGGAGTGGAACGATTGTAAAGTTGCATTTAAAAAAGGACTCTGACATAGAAGACGATTTTAAATTTGACGATTTGTTGAGTGAGTTTACAATAACCAGTCTAGTAAAAAAATACAGTGACTATATAAGGTATCCGATACAAACTTTGGTTAAGGATAAAGTCAAGCAAGGTGACGATTTTGTAGAAAACCTAGAAGTTAAAACTTTGAATAGTCAAATACCTATTTGGAAAAAACGCAAAGACCAAGTATCAAAAGATGACTACAATAAATTTTACAACCAAAAATTTTTTGATTACAATGCACCGTTAAAATATATTGCCACTAGAATTGAGGGATCTGTGGATTTTGATGCACTGCTGTACATTCCATCTACTGCTCCGTTTGATTATTTTGCAAAAGACTTTCAGAAAGGTCTACAACTCTATGCTAGCGGAGTGTTGATAACAGAAAAATGTGCAGAGCTGTTGCCTGATTATTTGGGTTTTGTAAGGGGAGTTGTGGACAGTAACGACCTTTCACTAAATATCAGCAGAGAGGTTTTGCAACATGACACACAACTAAAAAAAATAGCGACTGCTTTGGATAAAAAGTTGAGAGCAGAACTTGTCAAAATGCAGCAAGACACAAGAGAAGACTATGACCAGTTTTTTGAGGCTTTTGGTTTGACATTAAAATTTGGAGCGTATGATAACTTTGGAGTTAATAAAGAAAAATTGATCGATTTGTTGATGTTCTATTCTAGCACGCAAAAAAAGTTGGTAACTTTTAAAGAGTATATCAGTAGAATGAAAGAAGAACAGAAACACATATATTATGCTACTGGACAAAGTGTAGCACAGCTTGAACGGTTACCAGCAAGTGAAAGAGTGAGAGAGCAAGGATATGAAATACTGTATCTGACAGAAAATATAGATGAATTTTGTATAAAGATAATAGACAGCTTTGATAAGCATAAATTTATGTCCATTGCAAGTCCAGATTTAGATATAGGTACAACAGATGACTTAAATGTTCAAACGAACAAAAACAAGTCACTTTTAAAGAAAGTTAAAGAAGTTTTAAAAGATAAAGTGGTTGATGTAAAAATTTCTCATAGATTAAAGACTCATGCTGTATGCTTATCTGCAAAAGGTCAAATTAGTATAGAAATGGAAAAAGTTTTGAGTGGTATGCCTGATAAATCAAAAGCAAATGCAAGAGCAGAAAAAGTATTGGAATTCAATCCAAACCATAAGGTCTTTGAGAGGCTACAAGAGTTGTTTGCATCAAAGTCACCAGACTTCGAAAAAGTGACAAGAGTACTGTACACAACGGCAAGATTGATAGAAGGTTTGACAGTAGAAGACAGTGTTGAATTTAGTGAAGATTTGTGTAGCTTGATTTAAAATAGAATCTAAATGCAGAGTGCAAAAGTACTCTGCATTTTTGTAAATTTCTATGACTTAGAGGAATTTTTGATGAACATATTTTTTTACTGTAACATATAATAAAATACAAAAAACCATTAAATTAGGAGTTTTAGATGGCAACAACGCTAATAAATTCTGCAAACTTTTCTGGAACATTAGATGAACAGTTCTTGACTTTTGCTAGCAACCAGGTAAGTACAAATACATTAAGCGTAGCAAATAATTTTACAGAGACAGAAGAAGGTGAGCAACCTTGTTGGATATCAGGCTGTTTGCAGTATTCAATCTGCGTTGCAAATGATACAGGCAAATCTTTTAACAATGTGACCATGACAGATACTATTGACATCTCAATTGCTAAGTTTGACTTTACATATGGAGTTGCAGTCAATGGAACACAACTGTCACAGGTAAACTATGAGTATGACAGGGTAAGTGGTTTGTTGACAGTGGCTTTACCAAATATGCCTACAAATACGATGGCTGATGTCACTTTTCAAGTAGTAAAAATATAATTTTACTCAATATGTTTCATTTATAAATGCGTGTTGTTGCAGTTTATGTGGCAGCATTTTTTATTGAATGGTTGTGCATAGACTACTTAAATTTTTGTCATTGGTACAATATGGAAACTATTCAATTTTTATTTTATTTGACTTATTTGCATATTTATGATACAATTGTTTACAATAAATATTAAAACAAGGTATGTCGACGATGAAAAGTGATCAACGAGATAATATGAAATTGGCAATAGTGACCTATTCTAATAGTGATATAGGTACAGCAACCATCAATTTACTTGTACACAAGGGTTTTATAGTTTTTGGTTTGGATAACTCCTATCAAAATGAAGGACTGTATAGAGGAGTTGTACAAATGAAAGTTGATTTGTTAAATGCAAAAGCAGTAAAGCAAGTTATAGAACAAATTTTGGAAATGTATGGGCACATAGATTTGTTGATATGTAATACAAGTATGGAAAGTGTTCATAGCGTAGATGTACTAAAAAAAGCACAAGAAGTTTTTATATGTAGTTTTTTTAGCGTTTGTAATATCGTGCAATATGTTTTGCCAATATTGCAACAACAAAATTATGGCATGATAGTGGGAGTGTCCAGTTTGATAGGCGAGTTGCCAAATCACTATAAAAGTTATTTTGTCGCATCAAAAGCAGCACTTTCTGCCTACTTCATATCTACACTCAATGATTTGAAAGGCAGTGAAGTTAGAATGAGTGTAGTGCATCCTAGTAGTATTCGAGCAAAGCAAAGAAAGACGACAGAGAAGTTTAATAAGCAAATTGATTATCAAGACGAAGATGAACACAGTTTTAATGCAAAAAAGTCAGCAAAAATAAGTCAACAAAAGTCTATATTAGATGCTGCCAAAACTGTCATTAGGGCATCTTTTAGCAAGTCTCCATTACCCGTGTACACTGTGGGCATTGATGAGCTACAATAATGAACAAAACTAGAATTGGCAAACAGTGTTTTATCATTCATAATTAGCGATAATGTGCATATATATAACTTATACAGGGAGTATAATATGCAAGAGTTTGATATTTATAATGATATTGCCAATAGAACCAATGGTGATATCTATGTAGGAGTGGTTGGTCCTGTGAGAGCGGGTAAGTCTACTTTTATTACTAGGTTTATGGAAATTTTGGTACTGCCTCATGTACAGTCAAAGACAGTACAAGATAGAATGCGTGATGAACTTCCACAGAGGGCAGATGGCAAAACAATCATGACTACTCAACCAAAATTTGTCCCCAATGATGCAGCTCAAATAAGGGTAAAAGATATTGATTTGAGAGTGAGATTGGTTGATTGTGTAGGTTATTTTATTGAGGGTGCAAACGGTCATGTAGATGAAAACAGCAGACCACGCATGGTGAGGACACCATGGCAGGACAAAGAAATGTCTTTTGAGGACGCTGCCGAGCTGGGCACTCAAAAGGTAATACAAGAACACAGTACAATTGGTATAGTTATGACTACGGATGGCTCTATTGGTACGGATTTGCCTCGTAGTGCCTATGTTCCGGCCGAAGAGCGTGTAATTGGTGAGCTGCGTGCATTGGGAAAGCCTTTTGTCATAGTACTTAACACTACGGTACCACAGTCCAAAGAAACGGTTAAACTTGCAAATAACTTACAAGAAAAATACAAAGCACCCGTTGTAGCCATTGACTGTCAAAAACTACAGGAACAGGACATCAGTAATATTTTTGAAAAATTACTTTTTGAGTTTCCACTAAATATAATTGACATAGATATTCCAAAGTGGTTGCAAGCATTAGATTTAAAAAATAACATCATCTCTAACATGGTGGACAATGTGATGTCATTGACACAAGGCATGACAAAAATGAGTGATTTTGAAAAAGTTGTAAAAGACTTTGAACAAAATGAGTTCTTTGATGGATTGGGATTGGTCAGCTTAAATCTAGGTGTAGGGAAGATTTCTTACAAACTCACTCCCCATGCTGACTTATTTTTTAGGGCTTTGAGCGACGAGTGTGGCATTGATATATCTGATGAGTTTGCACTGATGTCTAGCATAAAAGAGTTGGCACAAGCAAAGCAAAGTTTTGATAAAATGAGATTGGCATTAGAAAACGCAAAGCAGAATGGTTACGGCGTAGTCAGTCCAACTCTTGATGATATGACGCTTGAAGACCCAAAAATATTCAGGCAGGGTAACAAGTTTGGTGTGCGTTTGCGTGCAACGGCAACAAGTCTACACATCATGCAAGTAGATATTCACTCTGAAGTGTCCAGTCTACTGGGAACAGAACAACAGAGTGAAGACCTTGTAAAGCACTTGATGAGCCAATATGAGCAAAGTCCACAAAATGTATGGGATGCCAATATGTTTGGGAAATCACTGCACAGTTTGGTAGGAGAAGGTTTGAACAATAAAATCAACGCAATGCCCGAAGATGCTCAACGCAAGATGCGTCGTACGCTCTCTCGCATAGTGAACGAAGGCAAAGGTGGGGTAATCTGTATACTGTTGTAAAAAATGAAATGAAAAGTGAGC
>JAITUJ010000004.1 GCA_031286385.1 Clostridiales bacterium
ATTAGTTGTCATTTTCCATTTTTGCTATCCTGTCAATGTGTCTCTTTTGGTTGCTAAATTGACTAAATAAAAAGCATTCCACTATCTCAATAGCTAAACCTACACCCACAACCTTTGCACCCAAAGCTAAAACATTGGAGTCGTTGTGCTGTCTTGTCATTTTAGCGCTGTAAGTATCAGAACAAAGAGCACACCTAACACCTCTAAATTTATTGGCAACTATACTCATTCCAATACCCGTTCCACACACAAGTATACCAAAATCACTCTTTTTTTGCAATACATTTTGACAAACAATTTTGGCAAAATCAGGATAATCTACACTACAATCAGCACTTTGTACTCCAAAGTCTAGTACAGTGGTGAAATTATTGGACAAATACTGCTTTACAGCTTGTTTTAACTCAAAACCTGCATGGTCACAAGCAATACTTATGTTGTAGTCTTTTTTTTGCATATTTTAAAGTACGCGCCAACTTTCTGGTATTGACCTTTCCATTGCATCGTCATAAACATTTTTTAAGAATAAACTAGCTACTTTTTTAGTTCTCAACAATAACTTTTCTTTTTCTGATAAAACAGAATAAACTTCCGAAGTAGAATCTCCACCTAGTATACTGTCAATTCCTTGCAACAAATCTTTTAGTATTCCTTTAAGGAAAAAACTATAATATCTACCGTCTGGCACAAATATTATATGGTCTGCTAGAAGTATGTTTATAGCTCCTAGTCCAGCTGCCACCCTGCTTGTTATCGCAATATCATCTAAAGAAGGTAAAAGTGTACTCGCTGGATGGTTATGAGCAATGATAACTTTGCTTGCCATATTACTGTTTGCCTTTGTTACGACTTCTCTCACATCAAAAGGAGCACTAGATGCAGAGCCTTTTGACAAAGGAAAAGCATTAATCATATAATCGGCATTGTCAAGACAAATCATATAGACATACTCTACAAGTCTATTGGTAAAACATGACCACAAATATTCCACAGCCTTTTCTGTATTGTTTATTAAATGCTTTTGTCTCTCTTTACTTTTATTAAAAAGCCATCTAGACATAGGCAATACAGAACAAACAGTAGATGCAGCTCTTAAAGTCATACCTTCAACTTGCGATAATTCTTCAAGCGTTGAATGGAATACATTCTCAAATGAACCGAATCTTTCAATCAATCTATGTGCCAGTTCATTTGTATCCTTTCTAGGAACACCCAAATAAAGCAAGTATTCTAGCATTTCATGATAAGCAAAGCTATTAAATTCTTGATCAAGCCTAAACCTATCATCCATTCTAGCACGATGACCTTTGTGTATTTCTGACTTCTTTCGTTTGTCCTTATTATCATTTTTACCCGATTTGTTCTTCTTGTCGTTTTCATTCGACATGTTCTTGTTATCGTTTTTATTTGACATTATGATAAACTTCCTGTATATCCTCACTTTCTTCAAATTTGTCTAACATATTTTCAAATTTGTTCAAGCTGTCTGCATCCAGCTGCACCTTGTCCTTTGGTACACGGTCAACTTGTGCTGACAAAAATACTATACCTTTTTCTAATAGTGATTTATGAGTCTGTCCAAATTCAATAGCCGAAGTATAAATAATATACTCATCTTGTTCAACTAAAACATCTTCTACTGCATAGTCCAAACACAGCAACACAAACTCATCTTCCGTTTGATTTATAATAGTCTTATCAACTATCATTACGCCTTTTTTTTCAAATAAGTACTGCACACAACCATTTGCACCCAATGCACCACCATACTTGTCAAAAATGTGCCTAACTTCTCCCGCAGTTCTATTTTTGTTGTCTGTCAACGCCTCTACGATGACTGCCGAACCGCACACACCATACCCTTCATAGAGTACATGTTCATAGTTGATGCTGTCAAGTTCGCCACTAGCTTTTTTAATAAAGCGCGTTATATTTTCATTGGGCATATTGGCAGCACGAGCTTTTGCTATACAGTCACGCAAACGAGAATTGGTTTGCGTATCCACACCTCCCATCTTTATGGCAACAGCAACTTCTCTGCCTATTTTAGTGAAGATTTTTGCTCTCGCTGCATCTGTCTTCCCCTTTTGACGCTTAATTGTACTCCATTTGCTATGACCAGACATAATTTAATAGACCTCATAATATTGATTTTGAGTTAAATTAAAATTAACTCCCAAATTTTGCGTGTTGCAAGCAATACAGTAAGACTGATGCTGCAACACTTGCATTTAAAGATTCTATATTCTTCATTGGAAGTGACACTGTATAGTCAGCACAATCTAATACCCTTTGAGATATACCATTTGCTTCATTGCCAATAACCAAACAATAGTTTGAGTCTATTAGTTTAGTTTTAAAAAAATTGCTACCTTTTACGTCTGCACAAACAATTTTATAAAAGTTACTTATCAATCCTATATCAACTTCCAAAAAGATTTTTAAATAAAATATTGCAGATGTAGCCGAACGAACAACCTTACTGTTGTAAAAATCTACACAACTATGCAAAAAAACCGTATCAATTCCCGTCGCAGCCGCTGTTCTCAATATAGTTCCCAAATTTCCAGGATCTCTAATACCGTCTAAATAAAGACAGAGTCTTTGATTCTTTGCCAAATATGAGATGTCAGGCATGGTATATTCAAACTTTTTTACAACAGCCAACACTCCTTGCGAATTTATAGTATCACTAACTGTACAAAAAACACTGTTCTCTACAATGTTTACAAGTTTATTATCAATGTCATCCAAAAAAGCTTTGTGCTGAATCGCAAAATCCTGACTAGCTAAAATACAAACTATTTTTTCAGCACAGAATAAAACTGCCTCTTTAACGCCAATTTTGCCCTCTACAATAAAAAGTTGCAAACTATCTCTATACTTTTTTTGTTTTAAAGACGATACTTTTTTTATTAAGGCTGACTTTGTAGAAACAAACTGCATCTAAATTATAGCTTTACCCCAACTTTTTTGCTGTAACAGATTTTTGCAATGCATTAGTGGCCTTTTCTGCAAGAGAAGCAAACCCTTTTGCGTCTGATACAGCAATCTCAGATAGAACTTTGCGATCTAGATATATATTTGCAACTTTTAAACCATGCATAAATCTACTATATGACAAGCCATTTAACCGTGCCGCTGCGTTTATTCGAGCAATCCAAAGTTGTCTAAAATCTCTCTTTTTTTGGCGTCTACCGATAAAAGCATACATCTGAGATTTCATTACAGCTTCCCTTGCAACACGGTAAGTCTTTGATTTTAATCCCCAATAGCCTTTGGCCAGTCTCAATATTTTTCTACGCTTTTTTAAAGCGTTTACAGCTCTTTTTATTCTCATTTAAAACACTCCTATTTTTAGTTTACAGTTATCGTTTTGAAAATCAAACACAACTAAAAAACTACGGCCTTGTCTGTATCATTACACGAATCGTAGCTGCTTCTGCATCATTTTGCAAATATCCACCTTGACGCAACCCTACTTTTCTCTTTTTATTTTTTTTGGTCAAAATGTGGGCTTTATTCATTTTACAATGTTTAACAAGACCAGACTTTGTCGTCCTAAATCTTTTTTTTGCTCCGCTATGACTTCTGTATTTTGGCATAATTTTCTCCTCTTTTCACAATTTTAACTTTAATTAAAAATCTAAATTTTTATTTTTTTCCTCCGCATCATTAAGCTTCGCTTTTAGCTTGTCGCCCAAATTTTGCTGTAACTTGTTTTGGCTTGAAGTCTCTTTCAATTCTGATATTTTTTTATCAGTTTTTGGCTGTCTACTTTTATTTGACTTAGCTTCTAATTTCTTTGGCGTAAGTATCATAAAAATATTACGACCTTCTGTATGTGCCTTTATATCTATTACGCTGACATCTTCACATAAAGCAAAAAAATTATTCATGACTGTGACACCCAATTTTGCATGAGCCTGTTCTCTACCACGCATCCGTATAGACACTTTTACTTTGTCACCATCTGTCAAAAGTTTTTTTGTTTGCCTCGCCTTTGTCTCCAAATCATGCTTGTCTATATTCATACTCAAACGCATTTCCCGCATCTCACTATTCTTTTGATGTTTTTTTTGTTCTTTCTCTCGCTTTACTGCATCAAATTTAAACTTACCATAATCCATGATTTTGCAAACTGGTGGATTGCTACCAGGGTTTATTTTGGCAAGGTCCAATCCACGGCTATCAGCCAATCGATTGGCCTCTTGGCTAGTCATTATACCTATTTGCTCGCCCTTATCATCTAAAACTCGCACTTGCGGATCTCGTATTCTATAATTTAACTCTACTCTTTGACCTTTAATAAAAAATTGCCTCCTAAAACAAAAACCGTTTAAACAACTAAAAAAACTACAATGTCTAGAAACCCCAAACATAGTAGCAAAATAATGGTGTATCAACACACAATTTATCTAAAATGCATTACCAAACAAGACACAAAGCTAATTTGGTGGGATTTACCACTTCAACCAATACATTATACTACAATTCCACTATGTTGTCAATTGTTTTTTATGAAATACTCTGCATATTTTTTGCGGAAAATATTAGACTATTTTTTGCAAACAATGGTGCTAGGGCGTCCACAGTACAAATGACCATTGACCATAAAACAAAAGTCCAAACAAGCTGACAAACAACTGTACCAAATTTAATCCAAAAAATTTTAGATATGTTCCCAAAACATCAAAGTATTGTGGCATTGCACTTACAGAATTTACAATTAAACTAATCAATATCAAACCAAGCAATATATATTGACCATAATTGCGCATATACTTTACAAATCTGTTGTTGTAATTTGCAAAAGACTCAAACACTCTAAATCCATCTAAAGGATGGATTGGCAATAGGTTGAAAAATATCAACGAAACATTCATCGTTGCAAAAAGTCCAAAAAAATCTATAAACAATTGATATACTTTTTCATTTTGTCCATCACTCTTTAAGTACAAATAGAAAAACATTACATAAAAAAAAGCACCCAATATTGCCAATATTAAGTTTGCAGTAATTCCTGCAATGGCAACACAAAAAATGCCTTTTTTGCGATTGTTAAAATTATTTTGATTGATAGGCACAGGTTTAGCAAAACCAATACCAGCAAAAACAAAAGCCAAAAATCCCAAGACATCCAAGTGACTTGCTGGATTAATGGTAACACGACCTTGCATTTTTGCAGTCGAATCACCATTTTTCAAAGCCACCCACGCGTGAGCGAACTCATGAAAAGACAAGGAAATAACAGCAACGATTGCCGCCAACAACAAAGACCTTGAATCTTGAAAACCTCGCAAAGTAAAAATTTGAACCCCGAAAAATTTTTGAAAACTTAAAAGATATTGATCCACCCCATACCCCGAATCAAAGCAAAAATAGAAACAACGAGCACAACGGACATGATGATAATGTTTAAATATGCACTTTTATATGCTGGCGCTCTTTTGTTAATTCCACTTTTAAGAACACGCAAACACATCAGCACTGCAATTGCACTTGCAAGCATGTAAAAAACAAATCCTACAATCAAAACCTGTTCGTTTGATGTGCTTAAACCCACAATAGCAACTATTGTCGCAACTACCATCAATACATCAGCAACTTGTTTTAACCCAAATGGAGTAAAATACCTTACTATTAAATTTGGTTTTTTGGTTAATGCCATAAAATTTAATTACTAAAATGATTGAAATATTTTTACAAACTCCAACGCCAAGAAAACCACTACGATGACTACTGCAATAATGTAAGCAATAAGCCAACCTTGACTTTTAAATTTCTTAATGCGATCGAAGGAAATAAAAAGAGTAATTGTAGTCGCCACTGTCAAAGCTAAGTGAAACAACAAATCTCTAATACTAGAACTATCCTTATTAATTATACTAAAAATCCAACCCAAGGCAATAGATGCTGCCAATACAAATACAGCAAATAAAGCAAAGTGTTCCTTTTTTAGACCACTACCATTACCATTATCAGACATATAAAAACTCCATATTTTATTTTTTTAATAAACTGCTTACAAAAAAATTAATCTTTTTTTATCACAGTGTAGTTAAAGGCAAATTTTGTTTACACAGTGGACAATCATCAACAGCAAAACTTTTTATGTCCATAGACAAGAGAGTAACAAAGGGAATATCAAATTCAACTCTTCCTCCACTTCTATCCACAATAGATGCAACTGCAACGATTTCTATACCGAGCTCTTTTATTTTATTCACGAACGGCTCTATATTAGTACTAGAATAAATGACATCTTTCAAGATTATTACTTTGTCACCAATGTCTAAATTTAAAATCTTATTCAGCTTGGCGACATCACTTACTTTTTCCAAAAAAAAGTGGCGTACTCCCATAACACTCGCTGTTTCATAACCTGCTACCAAACTTTGAGCATCCAGTGATAATACTACATCACAATTAAAGTTTTTTACTTTCTCCTGAACTTTTTCTACTAAAAAAGTCGCAATTTTCTCACTAAAATTTGGATAACTAAACAGTGTTGTACAGTGCAAGTATGTGTCAGCATGACGCCCACTTTTTAACAAAAAATGTCCTTTTAGTACGCTTTCAGTGTCTTTGAATATCTGTAATACCTGTGCATCTTTTAACATAAATCCCCTTTAAATAAACAGCTATATCAAAATTCAAACTTAATAAAACTCAATTGACATAAAATTTTACTTCTATTATGTTACAAATCTTATAACAATATCCACCAAAGTCAATTTTACATTATTTCACAATATTTGTCAAGTCTTTTTTAGATAAATTTTGTGTTTACTTTTCATTAGACAAAGTTCTTATACTAAAAATTATGCCTAGTTTGACCATCTCCTCCACTATTATCTTCACCACCATTTTCACCGCCATTATCTCCACTATTCCCGTTATCTGCATCCTCTTCTGGTTTTATATCATCAGATGACCTTTGACCAACAAAAAACTCTTTTGCATTTGAGTCGAACAAGATATATTGAAAAAATGCATAGTTATCTGCAAACTCATCTAACTTTGAAAAATACACAAGATAGTCAGCTACAATGGCAACCCTCAATCCACTTGTCTGCACTGCTTGTGATGTCAAAATGTCAACTTTTTGACTGTTATTACTGTGCTCTCTATCAACATAAGTTCTAGCAACATTTGAATTGGAGTCTATATAATATACAAACCCATCTTTTATAAATTGTATATCAATCGCAGAGGTATTAATAACTATCTGCTTATCTTTTGGGTTGCTAATATACCTTGTTTCGTTTTCAGTATTCGCCAAAAACTCTGGAAAATTACTGTTGCGATTGCGTCTAAAAGGATAAATTGAAGTATACTCACTGTCAGAATATTGCAAAGCTATACCATCGACCTGGGCTCGTTCATTGATGTAAACATTTTGATAGTCATAGCCAACTATTACGCCATTTTCATCCCAATATACATTATTACTTTCAAACTCTGTATCCGTTACCCCTCTCTCTATTGCCAATTGTCTTCTGGCCTCATACAAGTTGTCGTAACGCAAAAGGTTCACTGCACTACCATCATTTCTAGGCTCTACAAAAAACAACATGCCATCTCGAACAGAGTGCAGTTTAATGTTGCGTCCTGCAGCATCACTCAACACTAGTCGTTGAGAACCATCTGGACTAGTCATCTCCAAAACATTGCCCTTTGTCATAAAATTTTGCTCATGCGCCCTTGTAAAGTAAACAAAGTTTTCTACATAATCTTGGGGCATGTCTTTATAATATACACTAGCATGGGGCATTATTACTTCTTCTACACTGGACGCCACTACAACAGGTTTTGTGCTTTTCCCTGCACCCGCAGCTTTTACAGACACAATATCTGTACCATCTTTTACCACCAAATATACAGCGTTATTAAACTTATAAAATGCATACGGAGAGTCAAAACTATCGTTATTTGTTGAATAGACTTTTGTCCTTACACCTGTAAAAAGATTCACTTTAAAAAATTGTGTGCGGTTGGACAGCAAATTGCCTTTGTAATCTCGTTCGTTTGAAGGTGTAGCAAAAAACAAATGCTCATCAAAAATAAACATGCCTCCATCTTTATATCCACTTGTGCCTACTGTCTTGTCTGCAAGTCTGTTTGTATCTACTACGATTGTTTTTTCATCATCATACACTCCATCGTCCCATTCTGTTGATTCATGATTAAAAAACCTCATGTCACGCAACTCTTCGTTTCTGCGAATGTACGATTCACTAGATATGTCAGGGTTGTAATTTACACTGTCTGTCGGGTCACCATAAAATTGCATATGAGTGAGAGAATCAAAGTCTCCACCTATTTTACCATTAGAAAACAACTCTGTTCTATAAACGGCTCCCTTTACCACATCTTTATTTTGATTACCGTCTACATCATCAAAACCCCTATATCCATTTATATAGTAAACATAATTGCCGTACTGCACAGCACTAGTACCATTGCCTCTAACTATGTGGTCCGTGTTTTGTCGTATACCTGGCAAAAAAATACTAGAAGAACAAGCAGCAAATATAAAAATTACTGCTACTATAAACGCCAATGCCATAGACCTAATTGAATATTTTTTTAAACTCATGCCCTAAACCCCTAAACCCTTTTTAAAAAGTCAAAACTTGCAAATAAAGATAATTTTATTTATCTTTCATTTTTAATTAAGTTTTATCAAAAATAAAGAAAA
>JAITUJ010000056.1 GCA_031286385.1 Clostridiales bacterium
TCTCACCACGGTTTGCAACTAAAACTTTGTTAAACATATTTTTTATTTATTGCAATGTACAAAATTTATTTAATTACAAACAATGACTGTCCATAATCTACAAGCTGTGCATTTTTAACACAAATCTCCACAATCTCACAGTCATGCTCTGCAACTATTTCATTCATTGTCTTCATAGCTTCAATGATGCATAGAATCTGACCTTTGCTCACCTTTTGACCTGCTTCTACAAATGGAGAACTTTCGGGCGACGCTGACTCATAAAAAACTCCCACCATCTTTGAATCTATTGTCCTTACTGCCACATCAGTATTTATACTTGCGGACAAATGCTGATTTTGTTCATTCAAACTGTGCTGTTGAATCAATGTAGGTTGACTTACAACGCTCTTACTGTCCTTTGACAACCTCAATTTTATGCCGTCATGCTCAAAGTCAAGGTTGCTCAAGCTGTGTTCCGCCATTAACTCGGCTAGCTCTTTAATAAATTTAATATCCATAAAATTACAATTTTTTAAATGCTATTACGGCATTATGCCCCCCAAAACCCAAGGAATTGGACATAGCAAAGTCAACCTTTTGTACAATTGACTTGTTTGGTATATAATTTAAATCACATTCAGGGTCTACATGATTATAGTTTATCGTTGGTGGTAGTGTTCCATCCGTGAGTGCTTTTACACAAGCAATCGCTTCTACAGCCCCAGTAGCACCTAACATATGTCCATGCATTGACTTTGTACTACTTACAAACAAGTCTGATGCTGATTGACCAAAAGCTGATTTTATCGCAAAAGTTTCTATCTTATCATTTAGTGGTGTGCTTGTACCGTGTGCGTTAAGATATATCTTGTGTTTGCGCTCTATATCTGATTGCTTTATAACTTGTGTAATAGCATTTGAAATGCACACTGCATTGGGCTCAGGCGCTGTAATATGAAAAGCGTCACAAGTATTGGCGTACCCTACAACTTCAACCAAAATTTTTGCCCCCCTTGATTTTGCATGATTGTACTCTTCCAAAACCAAAGCGGCACCGCCCTCACCTATGATAAAACCATTTCTTAGCTTGTCAAACGGGCGACAAGCTGTCTTAAAATCACTGTTTGTACTCAATGCCATACAGTTGGTAAACCCAGCTACGGACAATTCGTTTATGGGAGCTTCTGCACCTCCTGCTATCATTGCATCTGCATAGCCGTGCTTAATAGTCCTAAAAGCCTCACCAATAGAGTGTGTAGAAGTAGCGCAAGCTGTGACAATAGCAAAATTTGGACCTTTCGCATTGTGTCTTATAGCTATGGTACCAGAAGCAATGTTGGCTATCATCATGGGTACCAAATAAGGAGAAACTCTCCGCGGTCCACTTTGCAATAAAACACTGTGCTGATCTATGAGAGTCTTTATACCACCTATACCACTGCCCATATACACGCCAAAACGATGAGGATCCACATTCAACGCAATTTTACTGTCCATTACCGCTTGATGTGCTGCCACAATTGCAAACTGTGAATAGAGGTCGTTGCGTCGCTGTTCTGCAATGTCAATAATATCTGATGGATCAAAATCTTTTACTTCTGCAGCTATTTTAACTTTATAGTCCGTTGTATCAAATCTTTTTAACTCACCAATCCCGCTAATTCCATTTATCAAACTATCCCAAAAAGATTGAATAGATTTCCCAATAGGACTCACAACCCCCATTCCTGTTACAACCACTCTTCTGCTTGTATTTGTTATACCCATAATTTAATTTATAAAACTAGACCTCCATCTACACGCAATACTTGACCAGTAACATAACCTGCTTGCTCACTAGCCAAAAATGCAATACAACTTGCAATTTCTTCTCTTTTCCCCATGCGCTTTAATGGTATCATCTGTACAGCTTTATCCTTAATTTCTTTACTTAGATTAGATGTCATATCTGTGTCCACAAAACCAGGTGCTACGGCATTACAAGTTATACCTCTACTACCTAGTTCTTTTGCAATGCTTTTAGTCAATCCTACAAGCCCTGCTTTACTGCTACTGTAATTTGCTTGACCAATGTTTCCATCAAGCCCAGACACACTCGTGACATTTATTATACGCCCAGATTTATTTTTTACAAACTGTGAATACAAGTGTTTGATCATATTGAACGAACCTTTTAGATTGATATCTACTACACTATCCCAGTCTTGCTCGTTCATTTGCAACATTAACTTGTCTTTTATGACACCCGCATTGTTAACTAAAATATCGACTTTTAAAAAGTCTGACAAGATCTTGTCTACTGTGGTTTTAGTCAACGAATAGTCTGCTACATCACATTGATAAATCTTCACTTTGCCACCATTTGACAAAATTGTGTCAGCAGTACTCTTTGCCCCTTGCAAATCACCACCAAAAACCAATGCAATTGTAGCACCCATAGATGCAAGTTTGATGGCAGAACTGGCTCCAATTCCCCTACTGCCACCCGTAACAACAGCTACACAATTTTGTTTTAGTGTAAAAAGTTGTTGAGAACTCATATTGTTGTTTTCCATGTTCATACCAAAATTTTTGACAACAGTCCTGTCAAAACAGAACCTGCCCCTACTTCTTTATATTGAGTCACACCCTTTTTATTCAAATCAACTATAATTTCAGACCACTTTACAGGACTCATAATTTGCTTTGCCAAGCGTTGCTTTATTTGTTTTTGTGAGTACAACTTAGCATCCACATTACTGTACAAAGGCGTGTGCAATTTTTCAAATTTGACATCATTTAAATATAATAGAAACTTGTCAGCAGCCTCCTGCATAAAAGGAGTGTGAAAAGCTCCGCTTACATTAAGCTTAATTAACTTACCTTTAAGCTCAAAGACTCTTTCTTTTGCTTTGTCTATACTAGCGTTGTCACCAGCTATTACAGTTTGAAGAGGTGAATTGAAATTGGCACACCAAAGGCTGTCCACTTCTGATACAATTTGCTGAACTTGACAACTGGACAACCCTATAACTGCTGCCATACCGCCCTCTCTATTCTCTGCGCATTCATGCATGAGTTTTGCTCTGTGAATCACCAAATTTAGACCATTCTCAATGCTCAAAGCACCACAAAAAACAAGTGCAGGAATTTCACCCAAACTGAAACCTGCAACAAAATCTGGCATATTATTGCACTCCATCCAATCATAAGCGTGTGCCAAAGCTACAACATAAAGCGTAGGTTGTGCATTTTTTGTTTTGGACAACTCTACTTGGTCGCCACAAAAACACAATTCAACAATGGACGGCTCAATCTCCTTCACCCTGTCAAATACAGTTTTTGCTGCACTTGAACTTTGATATAGCTCTATTGCCATACTACCAATTTGAGTACCCTGTCCAGCAAATAATAAAGCAGTCTTCATACAAAAAATTACTATTTTTTTAGGTTGTCAATCAAATCTGCAACTTGACCAACCGTCTTAATATTTTCATTCAATTCAATTGTTACATTAAATTCATCTTCAAATACCATTACAAGGTCAACGACATCAAGACTGTCAAGTCCGAGATCACCAAAAGTAGAATCTGGTGTTATTTTTGACATATCTATCCCACGGTTTTTGTGTAATATCTGTGCTACTTTTTCAAACATATTTTTTCTCCATTTTTTATTATTTAAGCCTTAATCAAAATTCTTCATAAAGCTATCAAAAATTGTCATATTTTAAATACAGCTGCCCCGGTAGTCAAACCTCCACCAAAAACACAGACAACAACGATGTCCCCTTTTTGGAATTTACCAGACAAAAATGCGTCATGGAATATACTTGGTACACATGCCGATACAGTATTGCCACACTGCTGAATGTTGAACAATACTTGACTCATTTCAAAACCCAAAGTCTTTGCCGCAGTTTCTATTATTCTCAAATTTGCCTGATGAGGAACCAGCCACTTTACCTGATTCAAATTGTACCCAGCTTGTCCGACTACTTTTTTGACTTCTTCTGTCAACGCCTTTACTGCAAACTTGTACACTTCTGACCCTTCCATGTAAAGGTATGGTTGTCGATTATATTTTTTTGCAAAAGGAGCATTGCCCTGAACATGAGGAATGTTCATAAGTTCTTGACTGCCCTTGCTGGTCAAACTTATAGATTTTAACTGATCTCCCTTTTTTATTACAAAAGCACCCGCCGCATCACCAAACAGCACACAAGTGTTTCTATCAGCAAAGTTTGTCAACCTAGACATCTTGTCCGTACCAATCAGCAAGACTGTATCAGCTTTTCCACTTTGTATATAAGCTGTGACGACATCTAGTGCATATACAAATCCACTACATGCGGCATTGATGTCCATACTAGGGACTTCCAATCCCAAAGCACCAGCAACTAGATTGGAAACAGACGGAACCAAATAGTCACCGCTAATTGTGGCACAAACTACCAAGTCAATATCACTCTTTAAACAGTTAGCATTCTTCAAAGCTTGTTCACTTGCTGTCAAGGCCATATCTAATACAGTCTCATCTGTAACCACATATCGCTGTTTTATACCTGTTCTTTTGACAATCCATTCGTCAGTAGTATCAACCAGTTTTTCTAAATCATGATTGGATAATATTTTAGTCGGCAAAAATTTGCCTGTTCCCACAATGCTAATCATCAAGTACTAGTTTAGTTGATTGACTTAAATTTGTCAATCAATTTAACGAACAATTTCAAAAAACAACTAAAATTTGTCAATCAAGTCAATCCAATCATCTGTTTCAATTGCTTTATATTCATGACACCTGACCGTCTTTCTACAATTTGACCATTTTTAAAAACCAACAATGTAGGGATTGATGTCACATCAAATTGAACTGCAAGCTCTTTTTGTTCGTCAATGTTTACTTTGCATATTGTCGCTTGACCAGAGACTTCTTGTTCAAGCTTGTCTAAAGTGGGTGCAAGCATGCGGCAAGGTCCACACCAATCTGCCCAAAAGTCTACAAGAACTGGCAGATTGCTGTCCAATACAGTACTTTTAAATTGTTGTTGAGTTACTTCTGTCATCATAATTCTCCTAAAAATTTTTATTATTCATTTATGCTATAAATGCTAAGTTTTTATTCTCACATGTATGCTTGTTGATTTTAACACATCTAAACAGTATTGTCAAATACTATCAACTACATAGTTGTATAAACGCGTCATAATAAATATCGACAAGCTTAAAAAAATCGCTCTCTGGATACTGTTCGTTTGGACTGTGAATGTCTGTTTTAACACCTACAAAGCGTGGTCCAAACGCCACTGCGTTTTTCAACTCCCTTGCGTAAGTGCCACCACCACTTTTAATGAGTACACCTGGCAATCCTGTGTGTTTTGTATATATAGACAACAGAGTGCTTATCAAAGGATTTTTAGAATCTAGATAGAGGTTTGGCTTATAATTTATTACATTTATCAAAGCACCTTGCAATTCCACTTTTTCAAAGCCTTTACGCAAAATTTTTATAAATTCAGATTCATTCACCGTTTTAGGCAACCTTGCATCCACAGTCAAACAAAGTTTGCTTCCCTTTATCTTTACTATCCCTGGATTTAAAGTCAATGTACCGCTATCTGGACATTCCTGTTTTAAACCTACATCTCGCTTTAAATCATCGTCAGTAAACAGTGAGTGTAGTTTTAAAAATATATCCACACTATCTAGACTCAAATTTTTATAAATCCACTCAAAAGCTTTCAAAATAGCATTTACACCTTTGTGTGGTGCCATTGCATGCCCAGAAACACCTTTACAAGAAACTACAAAGTTGCCATCAGGCTGTCTTGACAGTTCACAGTCATCATTGCTTTGATTGAGATTGTTTAACAGTCTTTCATTTAATTTATTGTGCATTTTGTCATTTTTGACAAGTATTTTACACATTTCAGGTATCATATTTGCTCGCAAACCACCTTCAATTTCTATACTAGCACTTAAATTTTTTATGTCAATTTCTATGTCAAACTGTATGATTCCTTTCTCACTATTGATAATAGGGAAGTCAGCATCGGGTACAAAACTGCAAATAGGCATGACTTCATTTTTTACATATGCTTTTATGCAAGACATGTCCGTTTCTTCACTGCAACCAAAAATCAATCTAGCATGTCTTTTTAAATTCACTTTGTTTTGTTTTAATTTTTTGAGAGCATGCAAAACTGCAACGGCTGCTCCTTTATTGTCAGCAACTCCTCTACCGTACATTATGCCATCTTTTATATTTAACTCAAAAGGATTGGTGTTCCATTTGTGCAAATCTCCTGCCGGAACTACGTCTAAATGACAAAGTGCACTGACAATTTCAGCTCGTTCATTGTTGGCATTAAATTGACAATACCCATAGTTATATTTATTTACAGTTTGCAAACCATACTCTTTTGCCCTATCCAACATAAAACTTAAAGAAGAAGCAATACCTCTTCCGTACGGTGCATTTGGTTCTGATTTGTCCAATACACTTTCAAATGATATGAGTTTTGATAAATCGTTTATCATAATAAATCTATTATACCTATTTTGACAAGTTTAGTCAAGCAACATTTGACTCTTTATAAAACTAAAATATTTTTTTAAATACTTTCACAGCTTGCAAAATTTCCTCTCGTTGAGCAAATCCTGACAGCCTGCAAAAACCTTCTCCACTTGTACCAAAGCCACAACCTGGTGTAAGCACCACTCCGTATGACAAACACAAGTCAAAAAATTCCCAACTACTTACGCCATTCGGCGTTTGCATCCATACATATGGTGAGCAAACGCCACCACAGTGATAAACTCCCAATTGATTTAAGGCATCACTGATAATTTTAGTGTTCTGTAAAATTTTTGACAATCTTAATCTGTTTTGCTTTACATTCTCTTCATCCAAAGCGGTAGCGGCAGCACACTGTGATATGTATGATACTCCATTTGTTGACAATGCCAGCAATCTTTTAAACAGTGTATGCAATTCTACCCCGCCAATATTTAGCTGCTTTGGCAGAATTGTATACCCACAACGCAACCCCGTAAAACCAGCTGTCTTTGAAAGACTACAAATCTCAATTGCACACTGTTTTGCACCGTTTATTTCATAAATACTCTTAGGCGGCGTACCGCCGCTGGTATTGTCCGTAGTTTCTTTTACTTGTCCAATCCCCTCACTCGCTCTCCTTAGCGTACCGCCACTGGTATTGTCCGTAGTTTCTTTTACTTGTCCAATCCCCTCACTCACTCTCCTTGGCGTACCGCCACTGGTATTTGTGCCAAATTCTTCGTCATCAAAAATAAATGCCTCATATGCGGCATCATAAAAAATTACACATTCATTTTTTAAAGCATACTGTACAAAATGCTCTAATTGCGCTTTGTTATAAACCTGTCCAGTAGGATTATTTGGATTACACAAATAAATGATATCAAAGTTGATATCTGTTTCAATTATAGGCAAAAAATTGTTTGATTTATTTCCGTCTATATAAACTACTTTATTGCCTTTTAGAACATTTGTGTCGACATAAACAGGATATACAGGATTAGGAACACAAACGCTTATACCCTTATCAAATAAATCGAGCAACAAAGACAATTGAGATTTAGCGCCATCACTGATAAACACATCATCACAGTCCAAAGGTATATTGTTTGCGTTGTAATATTGAATAACTTTTTGCTTTAAAAACGGATAACCACTGTATTCACAATAACCCTTAAAGCTTTCCTTTACACCCATTTCCCTACTTTTGTTTACCATTGTTTGAATTACCCTAGCTTGAAGTGGCTCTATTATATCACCTATCCCCAATCTAAAAAGTGGTGCATTTTTATCTTTACTCAAATATTCTTGCACTCTTGTGTTTATAGTGGCAAACAAATAATCATCTGTAAGTTTATCAAAATTACTGTTAATTTTCATATAGTCTTATATGCAGTACACAGTTAAACTGTTATTGTATATAAACCTACATGCGTGAGTTATTTATTTTTAACGATAACTTTCACATATTCCAATGGATTTTCCATTATTTTAGCAAAAAATTCAGGCACTTGTTCAAACTCTATTTCTTGTGAGACAAATTGAGAAACTACAACTGTTTTGTTAGCAAGCAAATTTATTGCAGGCATAAACTGTTTTATGCCATAGCTCACACTGTGCAAACTTATTTGCTTTTCAGCAATAACAGGCACAGCACCAGAATCGTTATCTTTATAATTGTATGCATCGGCAATTACAACATTTCCACCCCGTTTTACATAGTTTAGACTATTAAAAAGACTGATACCACTTGACCCCATCAAAGCAAGATTTTCACTCATTCTACCCCCAGTAATGGAAATTATTTTTTTGTAAGGCTCACTTTTTATGTGGTTTATGGTATAACAGATACCAAGCTTGCTAGCCATTTCTAAATGTGACTCTCTTGCATCTATAATTATGGGTACTCCTTGATAATAAATCACAAGTTGAGCCAATATCAATCCAACAATACTAGCACCAATTATCACTATATGGTCACCTTTTTGCATGTCCATCTTGTGAATGATTGCCAAAGCTCGTGCTGTATGCTCTACAAAAACAGCCTCACTGTCGCTTACATTTTCGGGAAGTAAGTATAAGTTACGGGAATTTGAAATAACAAAATCTCTCAAGTATCCATCTGTATTTTTACCTGCAATTTGCAAATCATTACAAAGATTGCCATTTCCTTGTCTACATTCAGAACATTGCTGACAGGACAAAAAAGGATTGATAATTACTCTGTTCCCTCTTTCAAAATTTGTGACGTCATCAGCAGTTTCTACAACTAGACCTACGCATTGTCTACCCAAAATAAACTTATCTTGCTGTGGATTGCTATAAGAAAAAATGTCATCTCTTGACAGACCAATACGATTCACTTTGATTTTTACTTGACCACTTAAAACTACACTTGACATTTCAATAAGTTCTAATTGTGCAGTATTTGTAACCTTATAACCTTTCATAGCTTTATTATACCACATATTTTATCAAAACTCAATAAAATAGTTGACAAATTTTTTTTGATTTGCTATAATTTCAAATAATATCATACAGAATTTTAATATATTGCTCTACAATTTTGCGCTCATGGTGAAATGGATATCACGGAGGTCTACGGAACCTCAATTTGGGGTTCGAGTCCCTATGGGCGCGCCAAACAACTTTGCAAATACATTGCACACAATGTAAGTAGAGTTTATGTACATAAATTGAATTAAAGAAATTATTGGCACTGTCCGATTTTATATCATGTTATTGACCATTTGGATTGCTCTTTATACTTTATTTACCCATATTGACGCGACAAAACCTGTCAGTTGATTGAAAATAAAAATCCAAACTTTTAAATTATATAGATTAGCATAGTTTTTGGGTATACAAATAGTTCAAAAGAATTGTTGTTCAATACAGTAAAGAAAGTTTTGGGACGCATAGACAATACGCAGGTTTTTGATTATAACTTGATTTTGCGAATTGGCTGGTATTGTTACCCTTCAAATAAACTACAATACTACTATTTTAAATGCTTTTGCTTCAATTCATGCTTTTTAAAATTATACTTTACTATTCCTTTTTTGAATGTAAGTTGCAAATTTGATATACTTAATGATTCGTTAAATATAGATAGCTTCAGTATGTGGACAAATCTTAATTATGTTTTGCAAAAGTTTTGACTTTGGATTGTGAAAATAATTACTTATAGATTCTACAATTTCAATAGTTTTACTATCATTTGTTACAATCAAAATTAGAATTTCCTTAGATGTTTCATACGCACCAATGCAATGCACAGTAAGTGAACTAATATCTAACCATCTAACAAAAATCGTTGTGCGTTTCTAAATATTATGTCTACTTTGCTTTTGGTGTCAAGTGACTTTTCAAATGCATCATAGTCTTGTGCGTATGCAAGGGCTAGTTGGTTGCGTAAATCGTTATATCGATTGTTTACAGGCGTTGCACTAAGCATTAAAACTTTTGTCTTTACGCCCTTTTTTATTATTTCTTCTATTAAAAAGTCATACCTTGTCATGCGGTCTTTTACTGGATTGTTGTTGCGAAAGTTGTGTGATTCGTCAATTACAACAAGGTCAAAATTGCCCCAATTGACTGTGTTTAGGTTTCTGCCATTATGTGCCGTTCCGCCACGACCTAAGTCGGTGTGGTAAAGCACTTCATAGTTTAAGCGGTCGCCTTGAAACGGATTGGTTGTTTCGTTGTAGGCATATTGCGTCCAGTTTTCGCCTAGCCGTTTTGGGCATAACACAAGCACGCTTTTGTTGCGTAAACTGTAATACAGAATTACGGCAAGTGCTGTAAAGGTCTTTCCTAGCCCAACGCTATCTGCTAGTATACAACCGTTGTGCTTTTCAAGTTTGTTTATTATGCTAATTACGCCATCTTTTTGAAAGTCATAAAGCATGCTCCACAGTTTAGTTTCCTTGAACCCAGTTGCTTCGTTCGGCATGTTGTCTTCGCTTAGGTCGTCCAGGAACTCGGTGAAGATGTTGTAGAGAATTATGAAGTAGATGAACTCTGGGCTGTTCTCTTTGTAAGCCGTACTTATACTTTCCACCACTTGGGCTGTCACTTCTTCCATTCTAGTGGCGTCGTCAAATATCTCATCAAATGCTTGTAACAAATGTGCGGCTTGGCTCTCACTCTTTTGAATAAAGGTAAACATTTCATTGCTTTTTTCTTTACCTAGCCCACTTGCACTAAACTCTTGCGGCGTTGGTGCATAACTTACCTTTCTTCCATCCGCTTGCTCTATTGCAATAAACGACTGCATATGCGACTGTGTAGTGTTGCTTTTAAATGTAACCTTCTCTTGCACCCACTTAGCACACTCTTTTGCAATTGCTTTAAGACTCATCTTGTTCCTAAGTCTAATCTCAAACTCTGTGCCAAACAAACTCTGCTCTCGCTCTTGCTTAGGTATGAAAAACTGCCTTCTCTCACGCTTGCCAGCATCACTTATATAGTCGCTCTTTGTATATGTAGGCTGCGTAAAAATAACCTTCAACTCTTCAATCTTAGCAAACTCTTCCCTTAATTCATTGAACGCAAAAAGCGTGAAAGCCGACGCCGCTATCCGCACCTTGCTCCCAGCCTTTAATTCGGCACGAAGGTCGTCGCCGAGTAGGTTTAACTTGTTGTCGATTATTTTGTCCATTACTCGTCTTCTCTCTTTGTTTGTTTTTCTTTTACTTTACTTAGAAGCGTGAATATTGCGGTAACCCCAAAGCCACCACTTAAAATGTAAGTTGCTAGTAAACTCGGTAAAATTGCCACATGCTCAACCCTTGCCAATAACAAAATTACTAGCACAAGTCCAATGGTGCAAAATAGACCTAATAGCCCAATTACGCAGCTAAGCTTAATTTTAAATTGCTTTGTCATTCGTCATCTCCCTTAAACTTAATATTGTGCTTAAGGCAGAATTCATGGAAGGCTTTCTTAGCTGCATAGTTTGGCTCAATCTTTCCGTTCTCCCAGCGGTTGACTGTAGAAAACGAAACACCCAATTCCTTCGCCATTGCCTCTTGGCTTAGGAACTGCTTTTCTCTTGCAATTTTTAACTTTTCCCCAAATGTCATTGCTTTCGATCTCCTTTATAATTCTGTATGGCATTATTATAGCATATTCATTCTAAAAATGCAAGCATAAATGTGGGTCTGCAGCTTTTTTGATTTTTTTGATTTCTTTTTGATTGTTTCGTGCCTTTTTTTGATTTCTCTGCCCTCTGTTTTTGATTTCTCCTCGGTTTTTGATTGTTTGGCATAATAATCAAAAGTTAGTTTTGATTTCTTGCTGGTTTTTTGATTTTTCGCTGCATTGGGCTAATTCCAAGACTTGCTGCCCTTCGCTCTTGGTTTTGGTAAGACATTTATTTGGGGCATGTTTTGCCCCTACCCCTGTATACGGGGCATTTTGGGGCTAAAACCCCTGTATGTTGTGGTTTTTGGCATAAAAAAAGTCCGAACAAAACTAAGACTTTTGTTCGGACGATTTTGGTGCGGACAGGGGGACTTGAACCCCCACAGATTGCTCCACAAGCACCTCAAGCTTGCGTGTATACCATTTCACCATGTCCGCATACAAAATATTGTAGTATACAACTAAATTTAACACAAAATACAAAAATCTTGCACCTTAAATATTTTATACTACAAATATACCACATAAAAAAATTTTTGTCAAGCTGTGTGTTTTTTTGTACTATCACAATAAATTAAAATGAACATATTTAATTATTCTTGACATTCATTTTTTGTTTTGCTATATCTACTTTGTATCCTATTAAAACTATCTCTCACCTCTACTATGTTCCCTCTTGCTGTCATACACATACTTACTCTTTGTTTGTCGATCGCCGTACTTACTTATATAAAATAGTCACCAAATTTTAGATTGGTGACTATTTTATTAATATTTCTCCATTTATAGATAATTTGAATTTTCTGTTTTTATACTTAACAAACACTCCATTTTAAAATATTTGTATAATTCTTTAAATTTCTTATTATCAAAAACTAAAAAATCATATTCTTGCAACCCACCTCTCATTTGAACTTTTTTTAATATTGTTATATGTTGTTTCCATAAAAATCCCCCCTCCCCCCCATTTAGTTTTTTTTAGTTTTTTGTCAGAAAAAGCTATACCAAAAAACTTTATATATTCTTTAAGATTAGTTATATCTTTACAATTGTACTCTAACAATACAAATTCATATCTAGATGATAAGTTTTTTTCTTCTGTTTGTTTTATGTGCCAACTCTTAAAACAAATTTTTTCATTTTCAAAAATAAGCTTTCCAGTAAAAAACCAAATACAGTACACTAAGCCTAAAAAACTTACAAAAAGTATAATAAGAAAACTACTCGCTAGTAAAGCTGAAATTCTCCCTAATTCAGTATCATACTTAATTGTGTTAACTACAAAAAATGAACCAAATCCTATAATAATTAATGGTACCCATACAATAACTAAACTTAGAAAAGTAGAAACTCCTAAGGATCGGATAACTATCTTCTTATCATTAAGAAATTCTTTCTCCATATTTTCTCCTATACTATATATTTTTTCTCTTTCGTTATGTATATCAAGCACTTTTAAATTAAGTACTTGATAATATAATTTGCTATTCACAAAAAAAATAAAGGTCTATATTTTAACGGCCATTCCCACCCTATAAACTGCTTTTTGGGATTCCATATCTCAGATAATTTAGAATAAAGACCATCTATAAGCCCTCCTATTATTACTGAACTTACAAACTCTTTTCCGTACTCTAATATGTGTTTAATAAAAGGACTGGCATTTTCTCCAATGGTAATCTCACCAATAACACCAGCAATAGCACCTAGTATAGAGCTAGAAATTATACCACCAACTGTTATCTTACTACTATTTATCAGTGTGCTTGTAACATAATTTAATATTCCTAATGAACTATTTATACCTATCTGCGTTAAAAAACCTCCGACGCCACCAAGCATATCCGCCTAATGTGCCTGAAACAACGCCTGTCAAAAAATTATTTCCAAAATACTCCAATCACCATTAACAGCAGTAGATAAAAATGACCCAATACCACCACCAACAGCTGCTACCAATACGTCACCCAATGCACCGCCAGTGTAAATAGTTGCAATACCCAAAGCAACTATAATTGATAGACCTGTAAATAACTGCCAATTTTTACTAATTAAAAAGCCAAAACTATTAAACCAATTACCTATGCTGTCCCAAAAAGCTCTACCACTGTGGTCAACATGCATCACAGGATTATTATTGCAGTAACTGTACAAGTTTAGTCCATTGATGATTGACTTACTTTCTTGCAAAACAGATACATCATCTTGGTTTATAAACCTACCTACTTCACTGTCATACCATCTAGA
>JAITUJ010000012.1 GCA_031286385.1 Clostridiales bacterium
CGACGCTCTTCCGATCTTGTCTTATATTGCCATTAACTTCTGCCAAAAATAAATTGTCACTAGTGGTAGAATTGTTTATGCTTTGCAAGTTTACATTTTGTCCTACAAGCTCATTTAGAGTGTTTACCAATTCCCCTACTTCGTCGTTTATTTTAAAAGCAAAGTAAATTTTACTTGCTGCTTTATCAAAGTTTTTTTCTGTCTGTAAGATGCCAAATCTGACTGTCAAATCTCTGTCCGAAACTGTCTGAAAGCCCATTGCAAGCTCTTTGTCTACATAGTGAGAAGGAACTACTCCACAAGTAGTCATATCCAAGTTCCACAATACACTATTTGTGTTTTTTACAATTTCTATTTTTGCCTGTGGAAAAGTAGAATATATGTTGTCTCTACAACTGTTGAGTGCGTGACTTGTCAGTCTGACCGTCTCTATATTTCTATAATCAAAGTGCTCTTTTTTAACTACAAAAATCCTGTAATCAATCAACACTTCTACAAAGCGAGTTATATAAGTTATTTTGTCTTGTGATGCTATCTTTTGCAAACTGTCAGACAAGTTTCCATCTAACAGAGTTTGCTCTGTATCATGTTCTAATGGCACGACTACAAAAGTATCCTCATCAATACTATTAAAGCATTCTTCCAGCGTTTCATATTGATTTATTACATATCCCCTTTTAGCAATTTGCTTTGCAGCAGAGTGTGCATATGTCTGTGCCGAACCGTAATAAGATATTTTTTTTTGCATCCTCACCCCTTGTTTTTGATAAGTTGTTTTTTGTAAAGTTCAATACATAAAAGGACAATCTCATTTCACTGCATGTATTTTACTCTAAGACATCCGATTCATCAATTGTTTTTTCTGTTAATTTCATTTTAATTTTAGCTTCCATCAAAGCTCTTGTATGCTCCTGTCTCTTCTTTTGCAATTCTCTAATTTCATCCAACAAATTTATACCGGCTTGTTCAGAGTTCTTTTCTTTTAAGTTTTCTGCACTGTTCCATTCAATATTTTCTTTCATTACTCTATCTCCACAGTTCATTAAAACCTCACAATTATCACTACTACTTTCTATTTTGCAGTCAACTGCACTGCTATCTTGATTTTTAGCTATGCTATTTTTTTCACTGTCCTGTTCCAAACTTTGTGTACTTTCTTGCGTTTGATTGGTCAACACAAATGCTGGCTCATCCTGTTTTTTTAAATTGTATGTCTCTATCACTTTTTTATAAGAGTCAATAATTTCATTTGTGCTCATTACATTAAACGGGTGTATAGATTCCTTTGCTGCCAGTTTTTGTTTTTCTTTATATGTGTCCAACACTCCTTTATATGTGTCAATTATTTTTTTGTAAGTATCTACAACCTTTGTCTTTTCTTGCATTATGCTTGCTCTTATTTTGCTAAGCTCCTCTTCTTTTTTTGCATCTACTTTTTTTATTTCATCTTGCAACATTTGTTGATACTTGCTCTTTTCCATAGCTTTCACATTTTCCATCATCTGATCGTAAGTTCTAATTCCACTTGCTGTCTGTATTACACAGTTTTTATCCTGATGGTCTTCAACAACTTGTTTATCCTCAGACAAATCAACGACACTATCAACTTTAACGACACTATCAACTTTTATGTCATCTTCGTCTTCTATATCATCTACTGCAAACAAATCAACTTCTTTATCTTGGTCATTTTCCTCAACATCGGCTTCTTTTGCATTATCTGCTTTTGTTCCAGCATCGCCATAAGTTTCTCCTTGAAAATCACTCTCAAAAAAAGAACTGTGTCTTGGTGCGAACTTCACAGTGGAAGCGTCGTCTGTAAAGTGACTATTACTAAAATTAACAGGAATATGAGAGTGAACGATTCTTTGATTGTAATTCATGCCCATTTTTTCTGCCACTCTTTCAGTCCACGGCATATCATTTGAGTTGTGACTCATATTTTGCTCATTCAATAATTTCTTATTTTGATAACTCAACCTGTTGCCTTGCTGTTGGCCACCAGACAATGGATTGTTAATGTCAAATCCAGTACTACTAAAATCACCAAAGCTTTCAATACCTGTCGCTTTATTTTGCTGCTGATTCTCTATTTCGATTTGAGTGTTTATGTTAAAAATTTGACCGTAGACATCGTACAGTATTTGTCCTTGAAAATTGTATGCCTGCCCCTCTTTGTCAAACATAATTTGACCACTCATGTCATATGCTTGACCGAAATTATCAAACTTTATATGTCCAAACACATCATACTCCTGTCCATTTTCATCAAACAAAAGATGATTAAAAGCATCATAGTCCACATCATTGTTATCAAACAACATTTGACCATTTATGTCAAATGAATTTTCATCGTCAACAAACTGATTTTCAAAATTGTTCACTTGTTCAAATCCAATTTGGTTATGGTAATCAAATTGCTGTCCATCGTCTATATTTTCTTCTTGATAGAAAATATTGTCTTGTGTTTCGTCAACAGCATTTCCTGCTTGTTGTTGAATGTAAAAGTTGTCACTTTCTACATTTTGTATATTGACATTTCTTCTTTTTTGCATAACCAACTCCTTGCTTAACAGTTTTATTAAAACTTAGGCCTATAAATTATAATAAACAACCATTCCAAAGCACTGTCCTTTTTAAGTAATGTATATTGTATTCCCCTAATATCGTTTTTTGCTACCTGCCCAAATATCCTGCTATCCAAACTATCGTTGCGGTTATCACCCATAACAAAAATAAAACCTTGTTCAATCGTCCGCTCTTCATCAATATTTATCGTCACATCCACTCTTTCAAAAAAAGACAATAGCATTCTCTCTTTTATAAAAGTCTCCTCAATTTCTTTTAAAACACCATTACCACTCTTTCTCCAAAGCTTTACAAATGAATCTTCTGCTTTAAAAACTATTGTGTCTCCACTCAAAGCTACCACTCTCTTAATAATTTCAATGTCCGTGTTTGGATTTTTAAGCACAACAATGTCATTCATTTTGGGATTTTTTGAAAATCTGTTTATCAGAACTAGTTCGTTGTTGTGCAAGCTGTTTTCCATGCTTTGCCCCTTAACGACAACTAAAACACTGATAAACATTACAAAGTACAACAGTACGACCAACAATACTACATACACTAATAAAAGCATCTCTAATATACTTTTGATAGTTATAGGTTTTTCTTTGTATATTCTTTGCCTTATTAACTTTTCAAGCCCCATATTTTATTATTTTCTTTAAATAACATTTGCATTGCTACAAAATTCTACTAATGACACATCTAATATTTTACTTTATTATATAATTTTTGTCAAGTATCTTTTTTAAAAACTTTTTTCACAATTTTTGTTAATTAATGACGTAAACCTTCATTCTATGTCGCTTGCGTATATATATAAATTGTGTTATAATAGACAATATGATACTAAATTGGGATGATTATTTTATGGGAATTGCACTGTTGTCTGCAAAGAGAAGTAAAGACCCAAACACCTCTGTGGGTGCATGCATTGTGAATGGTAAAAATCAAATTGTAGGGGTTGGATACAACGGTATGCCCAGAGGGTGCGATGACAAAGTTTTTCCTTGGTGTAACGATAAAGACAACTTAAACAACAAATACTTGTATGTCGTACACGCCGAGCTTAACGCCATTTTAAACTCTACTGTTCCTTTGGATAACTGTAAAATGTATGTTTCTTTGCTACCTTGTAGCGAATGCTCAAAAGCTATCATACAGAGTGGTATAAAAAAAGTCATATATTTATCAGACAAGTACTCTCATACAGATACTGTAAAAGCGTCAAAAAAGATGTTGTGTGCTGCTGGCGTTGATTTTGAACAACTTATATTAAATACAATTAAAATAGATCTTGATTTTAACCACTAAAAATTTCTAGTCGTCATCTTTAAATTTCTTTTTTCCTTCTCTAATATCTTTTTGGTAAAGTATTAAAAAACTAATTGGTCCTACTATAACCAAAATCATAATATATAAATTCATTGCTATATATTTATTGACATCAAATTTGCAGTATGCTAAACTTGCCAAGGCGTACATTGCAAGTGCAAAGTGAACTGTACCTATACATATCAAAATTCCCAAAACCATCTTAGCCTCTCCTTTTTAATTACTTTTCTTTAAGTACTCTTTTATAAATTCATACAAATTACCATTCATTACAGACTGAACGTCACTGTTTTCATAACCCGTCCTGTGGTCTTTGACTAAGGTATATGGAGCAAATACATAACTTCTAATTTGACTTCCCCACTCAATTTTCTTTAAATCACCTTTTATTTCTCTGTTTTTTTCTTGTTTTTCTCGCTCATTTTTTTCTATGAGTTTTGATCTCAACATCGACATTGCCGTCTCTCTGTTTTGTATTTGACTTCGCTCATTTTGACAAGACACTACAATATTTGTCTTTAAATGTGTTATCCTCACTGCACTGTCTGTTTTATTTACATGCTGACCTCCTGCTCCACCACTCCTAAAAGTTTCCACTTTGATATCTTCCGATTTTATATTGACAGTCTGTTCACTGTCAATTTCTGGCATAACTTCTACGGACGCAAAAGATGTATGCCTGCGAGCGTTGCTGTCAAATGGAGAAATCCTCACAAGTCTATGTACTCCTTTTTCCACTTTTAAAAATCCGTAAGCCAAATTTCCATTGACTAAAAAAGAGACACTTTTCAATCCCTTCCCCTCACTACTATTCAAATCCAGCTCTTTTACACTAAAACCAAAATCATTACAAAACAACTTGTACATGCGGTACAGCATTACAACCCAATCCTGTGCATCATCTCCCCCCGCACCCGCATTTATCTCTACTATTGCATTATTGTAGTCATATTCTCCTCTCATAAAAAACTTTACTTGACATTCATCAAATTCTTTTTGAATGTTCTGAACTTCAACTAAAAGTTCACTCAATATATCACTTTCACTTTCTTGCACGCAATCTAACAATTCTAAACAGTCCTCTATTTTTTTTGTCAACTCACTGAATGCACACAATAAACTGTCAATTACTTTTAGTTGACTGTAAATCTGTTGGGAAAGTTTTTTATCTTTAAAAAACTTGTCTTCTTTTGTGACTTCAAATAGCGCTCGTTTTTTACCCACTAATTGAACAAAGTAGTCCGTATTCATTCCTTGTGACAATGCTAACTTCATTTCTGTCAACTGTTGAATCAGATAATATTTTTCTATTACTTGTTCTTGTTTCATAAATTTAATATTTTTTTAAATTACTAATATTCACACACAACTTATCAACTTTGCTAGTTTTGTACAGAGATTTTCAGTGCAAAAAGCTTAAAACTGACAAAAAGTAATTGTTTTTTCATAATAATCAACATAGTTTTTTACACTGAAAAATACAGTTATCCACAACATTTTATCAAAAATACAACAACTCAAATATTTTACCAACAGAGACGCATTCCATAGTGATACAATAAGATGTATTAAATAATAGTATTTATACTTTATTTAGTATAGTTGGTTGTTTGTCCACTTTTTCACAGTACTACTATATACTATTAATAATAAAAAATATATTTAATATAGAGTACACTACTGGTTAAATTTTACATTGTGGATTTAAGCATGCTATAATTTAGAGTATTGGTCTTATCCCCCATTTTTAGATTGTGGATAAGATTGTGGATAAGTGGATAAGTTTTTCATTTACAAACTTTCTAGCAATCCTATCAATACCTGAAAGCGTTCCAAATCGACTTTATTGGAATAATCAATACAAATGCGTCCTTTTTTTTCACTGCCACTAATGCTCACTTTGGTATCAAATAGAGATTGCAATCGTTCTTGTAAAACATCAAGACTGCTAGACCTCTTTGTTTTTGTTTTTACAGACATTGAATTTTTGTTGGCCAAAAAGTTTTTAACCAAGTTTTCCAATTCTCTAACAGAACAGCTGTTTTCTATGCACTTATTTGCCAGCCCAATTTGTGCACTGGCGTCATCAATGACAATCAAGCAGCGTGCGTGACCTGCGCTAAGTTTATTGTTTATTACATAGTCCTTTACATGTACATTGAGCTGTAATAATCTAAGTAAATTGGTCACATGAGAGCGACTCTTCCCCACTCTGTCTGCTAACTGGTCTTGTGTATAGCCAAATTCTTCCATCAGTTGATGCAGATAAGACGCTAAGTCTATCGCATTTAAATCCTCTCTTTGAATGTTGTCAATCAAGCTGATTTCTTTTATTTGTTTATTATCGTAATCTTTAATAATTACTGGAACAGTTTTTAAACCAGCAAGTTTACTAGCTCTAAACCTGCGCTCTCCTGCAACTAACATGTACTTCTTTCCGCTTTTTACGACAATCAATGGAGAAACAACACCATGAATTTTTATGCTATTTGCCAATTCATCTAATGAATTGGCATCAAATATTTTTCTTGGTTGATCAACATTGGGAAAAATTGAACTTAAAGCTATCTCTTGTGTATCTTTGCTGACTATATTTTGCGGCTGCAAATCTCTACTCACGACAGAACTGTCTGAATTTTTACTAAAACTCTCATCAATCAAATTGTTGTCGCCAAACAGAGATTCCAAACCTCTACCCAACCCTTTTTTCTTAACCATAATATACATTTTAACATAAAACAAATAAAAAAACAAGCGTTTTTAATGTTTCACGTGAAACATTAAAAATAAAAAAGAATACAAAAAACAATGTTTCACGTGAAACATTAATGTGCTTAAAATTGTTGACAAATTAAAAAAAATATGTTAATATATTTAACATGGGTTTAATATCTTTTTTGTTAGGTTCTGACAACAGAAAACATTTAAAACAATTGAATAGTAAGCTGTATAAAATTGATAGTTATACAGAAAAATATAAAAAACTGACTGATCAAGAATTGCGAGAAAAAACAGCAGATTTTAAAAAAAGAATAAAAGACAATCATGAAACGCTAGATGATTTGTTGCCAGAAGCTTTTGCTTTGGTGCGAGAAGCGTCCACTAGGGTCTTGGGTATGACGCATTTTCCTGTACAGTTATTGGGTGGTATGTCTCTTCATCAGGGGCGTATTTCTGAAATGAGAACAGGAGAGGGCAAAACACTGGTCAGTACACTTCCAGCATATTTAAATGCATTGGAAGGGCAGGGCGTTCATATAGTTACAGTAAACGACTATTTGGCACAGAGAGACGCTGAATGGATGGGAAAAATTCATAGGTTTTTAGGACTTTCTGTGGGTGTTGTCATTGCTGGAATGAGTCCACAAGATAAAAAAAAGGCGTATGCATGTGACATAACATACGCGACAAATAATGAATTAGGCTTTGATTATTTGAGAGATAATATGTGCATTTACAAAGAAGAAAAAGTGCAACGGTCTTTACATTTTGCTATAATTGATGAAGTGGACAGTATACTAATTGATGAAGCTAGGACCCCGTTGATTATTAGTGGGGCAGGGGGGAAATCAAGTGAAATGTATGTGACGGCCAACAGGTTTGTAAAGAGTCTTAAAAAGGGTGTGAAAGTAAAAGATGACTTTAATAAGATAATAGAGAGCGATGGAGATTTTGAAATAGACGAAAAAAAGAAAAGTATCAACTTAGCCCCAGAAGGAATAACGAAGGCAGAGAAATATTTTAATATAGAGAACTTATCCGATTTGGAAAATACAGAATTAAATCACTACATCAACAATGCATTAAGGGCAAATTATATCATGAAGAGGGACAGCGACTATATTATCAACGATGGAGAAGTTTTGATAGTTGATGAATTTACAGGTCGTGTTATGGTAGGGAGAAGGTACAGTGATGGACTGCATCAAGCAATTGAGGCAAAAGAAAATGTGAGAATACAGTCAGAGAATAAGACGCTTGCAACGATAACCTTTCAAAACTATTTCAGATTGTACAAAAAACTGGGAGGTATGACTGGTACTGCCAAAACAGAAGAAAATGAGTTTAAAGATATTTATGGTTTAGATGTAGTCGTTATACCCCCCAATAAAACCAATGCTAGAATAGATGAAAACGATCAAGTGTACACTACAAATAAAGGTAAATTGCATGCAATTGTGGAAGACGTAGTAGAATGCTATAAGCGTGGTCAGCCTGTATTGGTGGGAACAACCACAGTAGATAAATCAGAAGAAGTGAGTGTTTTGCTTAAAAAAATGCAAGTTCCACACTCTGTTTTAAATGCAAAAAATCATGCAAGGGAAGCAGAAATAGTGGCTCAGGCTGGCAGGTATAATGCCGTGACAATTGCCACAAACATGGCTGGTAGAGGTACAGATATATTACTTGGTGGAAATGCCGAATATATGGCAATTGAGGAATTAAGGCAAAAAGAGGGCGTTACAGATGAAATTTTAAGTTTGGTTACCTCAAAGCTGACCATAAATGATGTAGAAGTGCAAGCGGCAAAACAGCAATTTGAAGAGTATTATGAAAAATTTTTAGAACAGACAAAGCAAGAAAAAGAAAAAGTGATATCAGTAGGTGGATTGAGAATAGTAGGGACAGAACGACATGAGTCTAGGCGTATTGATAATCAGCTGCGTGGTAGAGCAGGTAGACAGGGAGATGTTGGTTCTAGTGTGTTTTACTTGTCAATGGAAGACGATTTATTGCGTTTGTTTGCTGGTGAAAAATTGCAAAGACTGGCCAGATTGTTGCGTATTGATGAAAATACACCACTGTCTATGAGAATTTTGACAAGGCAGATAGCGACAGCACAAAAGCGAATAGAAGGGAGAAATTTTAGTGTAAGACGCCATGTCTTAGAATATGATGACGTCATGAACACTCAACGCAAGCAGATCTATCAAGAGAGAGGTCAAGTTTTAGATGGTATGGTAATGTCAAATCAAATAAAAAAGATGTTTGAAGAACAAGTAAATTTGATAGTGGACGAGTATACAGATATTAAGACGGACTGGGATGGCTGGGATTTAGAAGAATTAAATAAGGAAATTGGTAGAAAATTGTTACCGGATATGGAAAATTTTGTAACAAACGACAATGCAAAAAAATGGACTATTGATGAAATAAAAGTGCAAATAAATGCAAAAATGTCGGACTTATACGGTCAAAAAATAAAAATTGCTACAGACTTGGGTGTAGATTTTGAAGAAGTAGAGAGAGTGGTCTTGTTGAAAATAGTTGACAGGCATTGGATGGCGCATATAGATGATATGGACATTTTAAAGCGTGGTATTGGTCTAAAAGCGTATGGACAGACAAACCCGGTAACTGCATATAAAAAAGAAGGGTTTGATATGTTTGACATTATGCTTAATAAAATAAATGAAGAAACCGTTGCCATTTTAATGCGTCTGCAAGTAGAAAAGACACCTGAAAGAGCACAACAGGCACCGCAACAATTTGTTTTAAGCGGAGGTAGTGATACTGGAGGAAATCCAAATACAAAGCAAGCTGCTAGCTCTAATGCTGTTGGAAGAAATGAACTTTGTCCATGTGGAAGTGGACAAAAATATAAAAACTGTTGTATAAATAAAAAGTGACAATTTTTAGGCATCTGTTGATTTATAAAAAATATTATGCTATTCAATACACATACACATTCAACATTTTCATTTGATGGGAGTAACAGCATTATTGAACTGTGTGAACAAGCTTTGAAAATGGGCGTGTCTTATTTTGCTTTGACTGACCACATAGAATTGGATGGTTCAGAATTCTGTATTTTGGATTTTGACGGCTATGTTTCCCAAATTGAACGATGCAACAGCATGTTTAATAAAAAAGGACTTTACATTGCTCTCGGTGCTGAATTTGGGTGGGCGAATGATTGCGACACTAATTTGATAAGTAAATGCAATTTTGAGTATATTATTAATAGTGTGCACAGTTTTGAATACAGTGATATAAGTGACAAAAAAAGTTATTACAATAGTTACTTAAATGCTGTGCTTGAAAGTTTAAATGCAAAGTACAATTACGATGCAGTAGGACATTTGGGTTTTGTGACAAGGTACACAGATTTTGAGGATAACAGAATAGACTTAGATACATTTGGCGATAAGATAGACGCAATATTAAGTTCAGTAATACAAAAAAATAAAATTTTGGAAGTCAACACAAGTACAAATAGAAGCAATATCGTCACAATACCATCCATTGAAATTTTAAAGCTATACAGAAAGAAAGGTGGATATCTTATCACATTTGCATCAGATGCTCACAGAAAAGAAAAGTTGATTTTTAATTTTGAAAGAGCGAGAGAAGTGGTCAAAGAAGCTGGATTTGAACACTGGTATATAAAAAAGAATGGCAATTTAGAAAGGATAAAAATTTAAATAAAGTATAATTTATTTTAAGAAAGCCAAACGCTATGAAACCACCTCCAAAGATAGGAATGCGAATAATAAAGACTGCGCTAGCAATTTTAGCTACGCTGATTTTTACTGATATTGTAGCAAGATCGGTTTTTAGACATTATTTTAGAGAAGAATACTTGGCCGTGACGATATCAGTAACAGCTACGGTCATGACTATGCAAGACGGTGTAAAGACGACGATTTGGACAGCAAGAAATAGAGTGCTTTCCACAATATTGGGTGCTACAATTGGTACTTTGTTGATGTTGCTTTTGATGTTGTTCAGCAGTGAAGAACAGCAAACTTTGCAAAGGTATTTGTTTTATTTTACTGCAAGTTTGGGATCTGTTTTGGTCATTTATGTGTGTAAGCTGATAAAATATACTACGCTGTCAGGATTGGGTGTTTTGGTGTTCATATCGGTGCTGTATGGGTACAACAGTGCAGACCCAATGATACTGATAGGAGTGCGTGTGATGGAAACATTAATTGGTGTAACAACGGCTGTAATTGTTAATTTGACGATATTCCCACCAAAGGCGCAAAATCAAGTCTGTGTTAAAACAGAACAAGATGGAAAGATAGAAATCAACTGTGTATATAAGTGTAACTTGTGTAACAAAGACATTTTAAAAGGGGAGTACTGTGAGGAATGTGAGTTAAAGCATAACTTAAATATAGGTAAAAAAATGCTTCAAAGCGATGTTGACAACTCCATCAAAAAAAATGAGTGAAAAAATAATTTTAGCTATTGAAACATCTTGTGATGAAACAGCTGCTGCTGTTTATTGTGGGACAAATGAACTGTCCTCCATTGTGAACAGTCAAATAGAAATACACGGACAATTCGGTGGCGTTGTGCCAGAAATTGCTTCACGCAATCATTTGATGATGCTGCCCCATGTAGTAAAACAAGCTTTGTTAAAAGCAAATTTAGTTTTTCAAGATTTGGAATGTATAGCTTGTACTTTTGGAGCTGGTTTGCAAGGTGCTTTGCTGACTGGTTTGTCCTATGCAAAAGCACTGGCTTATTCATTAAATATCCCACTTATACCCATAAATCACATACAAGCCCATATAGCGACCAACTTTTTGTCTGTACTACCGCCCTTTCTATGTCTAGTTGTGTCTGGTGGACATACCAGCATTGTAGAGGTTTTAGATTTTGATAAGTTTTCTGTACTGTCCTCCACAGCAGATGATGCAATGGGAGAGTGCTTTGATAAAGTTGCAAGGGTGCTAAATTTGGGTTATCCTGGGGGGCCATCGATAGAAAAAGCTGGGCAGGGGCACAAAGCAAACATCAACTTTTTTAAAAATGCTAGGACAAAAAATAGTGTATTGAGTTTTAGTGGTCTAAAAACTGCTAGTGTAAATTATATACGACAAAGGCAATCTGATGGTAAGTTGAGTGAACAGCAAGTGGGCAATATATGTGCTTCATTTTCCAAAGCGGCAATTGAGATAGTTGTTTCTAACACCTTTAAGTATGCAAAGCAAAAATCTTATAAGTCCATTGCTTTGGCGGGCGGTGTAGCCGCAAACAAAGATTTACAAGCTAGTTTAATAGAGCAAGCTACACAGCAGGGTATGATTGTACACTGTCCGCAATTGAAATACTGCACGGATAATGCTGCAATGGTAGCACTTTGTTGCCATTTTCAAAATGCACATAACTATATGACCGTCAACAACCCAAGCTATTTGAATTTAAATGTTGAAAGCAATTTAAGTATAGAAACGATGTACAAGCATTGCAAAAACTGACTTAAAAAAGGAGCAATAAAAATTGTAATGAACTTTGCAATTTTAAAAATTAAAGAGGTTTGAAAAAAGTAGTAATAGGTTTATCTGGTGGCGTGGACAGCAGTGTTGCAGCGTATTTGTTGAAAGAACAGGGATATCATGTAATTGGACTTTTTATGAAAAATTGGGATGATAAAGATGGTTCAACTGGTGAGTGTAGTTCAGCAGAAGATTACAGAGATGTTGTGTCCGTTTGTGGCAAGCTTGATATAAGTTTTTACACAGTCAATTTTGTCGAACAGTATTACAAGGATGTGTTTACCTACTTTTTGTCTTCACTAAAAAAAGGACATACGCCCAATCCTGATGTGCTGTGCAACAGAATGATCAAGTTTGGTGCATTTCATGACTTTGCTATTGACAAATTAGGGGCTGATTTTATTGCAACGGGACACTACGCAGGTATTTGTGGCGACAGTTTGATGAGGGCAAAAGATAAAGATAAAGACCAAACATATTTTCTAAATCAAGTCAAAACAGAAAAATTAAAGAATACTATATTTCCGCTAGCAGAAATTGAAAAGTCCAAAGTGCGACAGATAGCACAAAAAATTGGTCTAAACAATAGCAGTAAAAAAGACAGTACAGGCATATGTTTTATTGGTGAGTGCAATTTTAGGCAGTTTATTAAAGGATTTATTCCAGAAAAAAAGGGGGAGATAAAAGACTTAAATGGCAAAATTGTAGGCCAGCACAGTGGTGTACATGGTTTTACAATTGGGCAAAGGCGTGGACTTGGCATCGGAGGTAAAAAGGGTAGTACTGGCAGTTGGTTTGTAGTAAGCAAAGATATCCATAAAAATGAGCTTATTGTCAGTCAAGGTGATGAAAACTTTTTGTATAGCCATGGTTGCACAGTTAAAAATTTAAATGTCATTGGTCAAAATAACTGGGAAAAGGGGGAAAGTTACAGCTTGACGGCAAAGTTTAGGTATAGGCAACCCGATGTGTCTGTGAGCATAAATTTTGTGGATGACAATACATTGAATGTGCGTTTTGCACACTCTCAAAGAGCAGTCACTATTGGACAGTACGCTGTCTTTTATGATAGAAATCGATGCATAGGAGGGGGCGAGATAGACCGTGTTTTTACTGACTAGCGTGAGCACTGGTTAACTTTAAAACGAATTGTGGAAAAAAAAATAAAAAAAACAAAAGTAAATAAAGCAGAACATCCAAATGTAAAGGCAAAACAGATACCACAAAACTTTGATGCAGAAAAAGCAGTTTTGGGTTCTATAATGTTAGATTCTCATCCTTCGTTACTTGTCAATGATGGACTGAAAGTTCAAGATTTTTCTAGCATTGCACACAGACATATATTTGAGGCAATGTACAGTTTGGCTTTGAAAGATTCGCCAATTGATATAGTTACACTCATACAACAATTGGATACGGATGGTACAAAAGATAAAGTCGGCGGTTTAAGTTTTGTTTCAAGTTTGGTGGATAGTGTACCAAGTTCTACAAACTTTAAGTACTACAAAGAAATTGTAAAAAAGAACAGTTTGTTGCGCAGTTTGATAGACGAATGTAACGAAATTATGGACATCTGCTTTTCTGGTGACCCTACGGACAACGCTTTGCAGTTTGCGGAAACTGCAATATATAAATTGGCAGAAAATGAAGATAAATCCGTATTGGTTCCCATTCAACCAGAGCTTGTAACCGCTATAAAGCAGTTGGAAGACATTGCTGCAAACCCGAAAGCTATGAGAGGTATTCCCACTCCATTTAAAGGTTTAAACTACCTGTTAGGCGGTTTACAGCGCACCGATTTAATACTCATTGCGGCAAGACCAGGACAGGGGAAAACTAGTATAGGAATGAATCTTATCTCCCACGCAGCACTTACCCATTACAGAAAGACAGAGAGTGGCAAACATGACCCTTTCAGGTGTGCTGTTTTTAGTTTGGAAATGCCTGGAGTTCAGTTAGCAAAGAGAATGCTGTGCAGTGTCGCCAAAATTGACATGCATAAAGCAAATAGTGGAGAGTTAAATGCTAGTGATTGGAAAGAGTTGTTTTACGCTAAAAGCAAATTGGATGAATCAAAAATTTATATAGATGACAGCAGTTTGACTACTCCCGTAGAAATTTTGTCAAAGTGTAGACGTTTAAAGAGAGAGCGAGGATTGGATTTGGTCATGATAGATTACTTGCAACTAATGTCTAGTGGCAGACGCACGGAATCTAGACAACAAGAAATTAGTGAAATTACACGGACATTAAAAATTGCAGCAAAAGAGTTGAACGTACCTATTTTGCTTTTAAGCCAAATGTCACGGGATATAGAAAAGCGTACAGATAAGACCCCTCAAATGTCTGATTTGAGAGAGAGCGGAGCTATTGAACAAGATGCAGATATAATCATATTCATACACCGCAAGTATGATATGAGTGATGAGAGCGTAGATGAGTTGACTAAAAATAAAGTAGAGTTGCATATTGCAAAACACAGAAATGGAAGTACCGGTAAAGTTGAAGTTGTATGGCAAGGCAATACTGTCAGTTTTGTGGACTATTTAAATACTTCATCAAATAGTACAAAACAAAAACACAATATAGACAAATCAAAGAAAACAGAAAACAAGACAAAAGAACAGCAAATTTTTGGAACCCCCCCACCGCTAGAAAATGAACATATGGATAGTGCAATACTGAGTGCTGCACTAGACGAACTTGATAACAGTGGATTGTAAAAGACTAGGATAGAGTAAGTCTTTAAAAACGATACTGTCCGCTTAATAATTGCTTTCATTTGTAGCATTGCTAAAAATTATGCAAAGCAAAAAAATGTTAAAAGTTGTTGCTAATGAAAGCTTGTTGTGTTATAATAAACAAAGTGTTTAAAATACCAAAATTTTTAGGAGTTGTACATTGTGAATAAGGAAGAGGAAGTAAAAGAAAAAATAAAGAAAGTGGCAGTAATCGGATCAGGTCCGTCAGGTTTGACAATTTCTAGTGCATTGCTAAACCATGGAGTAGATGTTACACTTTATGAAAGCTTTCATCTAGCTGGTGGAGTGTTGATTTATGGCATTCCAGACTCTCGTTTGCCAAAGAGTGTAGTTAAAAATGAAGTGGACTTATTGATAAATAAAGGTTTAAAAATAATTTATAATACAAAAGTAGGCAGAGACATAAAGTTGTCAAAATTACAACAAGACTATGACGCTGTCTATATAGCTGCAGGAGCTGGAATTCCAAACTTTATTGGTTTAGAAGGAGAAAATTCTGATAGAGTTTATAGCGGACATGACTTTATAGCGCGCTTTAAAGTCCCTGACGCTTACTCCAAAGAAAGTTTACAAAAGATAAAACAAAGCAAAAATGTCATCATACTCGGTGCAGGCAATGTAGCTATGGATGCGTCTAGGACGGCAATTGAAGCAGGCGCAAAAAAGGTCAATATTGTGTATCGCAGAAGTGAAAAAGAAATGCCAGCAAGAGCGTATGAAGTGGAAGATGCAAAAGAGATGGGTGCAATATTCAATTTTTTGTTGGCGCCAAAAAAGATATTGAGTGAAAATGGAACTGTGAGTGGAGTAGTTTTTGTAAAAACTGTTTTGGGTGAAGTGGATGTAAAAGGCAGGCAGACAGCACATGAATTGCCCAACAGTGAACTAGTAATGCCGTGTGACACGGTAATAGAATGTATAGGTGCCGGAGCAGATAGCCAGCTTACAGATGGTACTGGGTTGCAAATAGATAGCAAAGGTTTAATATCCGTAGACGAAAAGGGTAAGACAAATTTGCACAATGTGTATGCCGGTGGAGATATTGTAACGGGTAACAAGATAGTTCCATTGGCGATGAGTGCAGGGAGAAAAGCGGCGAAGAGTATATTGGAAAGCTTTGGGATAACGGTAAAGCCAATAGAGAAAGAGATGCAAGCGGTAATGACTTGCATTAGTCCTGTAAAAAAACAATAAAAATTTTTCAAAATAAGTTGTTAAAATGCTTGACAACTTTATACAGTTAATGATAAAATTTAGTTTGTGGTAGTATCTAGAAGTATATAATTTGAAATGTGGTAGACATTTGTCATTTAGATAAGTGTATACTGCTTTTTTCGTGTTTATTAACATTTTAGTGCAGTAATATATTTAGGCAGAATTTTATTAGTATTGACACAATAATAGTTTTTTAGGAGTGCGTTTATGAGACAGTTAAAAAAAGTAGCATACGGCAATGCAGAGAGGCGAAGTTTTAGTAAGATAAAGGAAGTCATGGACATTCCTTATCTTATAGAGGCACAAAAAAAGTCTTATGAAAGTTTTTTGCAAGAAGGAATAAAAGAGGTTTTAACTGACTTTACGCCTATTGTAGATTTTAGCAACAAAAAAGAGTTGAGATTTTTAGAACATATTTTGGAAGATAAGCCAAAGTATACAGAGAAAGAAAGCAAAGATAAAGATGTGACTTACTGTGCACCATTGAAAGTAAAAGTCCGTTTGACTCACCTTGACACAGGCGAGAGTATAGATCAAGATGTCTTTATGGGTGACTTCCCTCTTATGACTCCCAATGGTAGTTTTGTCATAAATGGCGCAGAGAGAGTTGTCGTGAGCCAGTTGGTGCGCAGTCCAGGAGTATACTTTGGTAAAGAAACAGATGTAAAGACAGGGGTAGCTTACTATGGGGCTACTTGCATTCCTAGCAGAGGGGCATGGTTGGAATTTCAAGAAGACAATGCAGGTGTGCTTTACATTCAAGTTGATCGAACTCGTAAACTGCCAGCCACTGTTTTTATGAAAGTTATGAGTGCAATAACAAAGAGTAACTTTGGTAGCAAGGATAAAATAGCACAGATTTTTAACAACGAAAAGCTCATTTTGGAGACATTGACAAAAGACATAACTATGGACGAAGATGATGCCATTTTGGAGTTGAACCGTAGATTGCGTCCTGGTGAAGTTGCCAATGTTGAGCAAATCAAAAGTTTGATGGAAAGTCTATTTTATGACAGAAAAAAATATGACTTAACTAAAATAGGCAGATATAAGTTTAACAAAAAATTGTCCATAGCAGCTAGACTACAAGGTCAGACATTGGCAAGTGATATTGTAGACAGTAATGGAGTATTGCAGGCAAAAGCGGGAGAAATTCTCACAGTTGAAAAAGCAAAAGCTATTCAAAATGCGGGGATAAACAATGCAAAAGTAAAACTTTCTGATGGCAGGGAGTTTGAGATTGTAGGAAACAATCAAGTTAGACTAGAAGCGTTTGGAATTGATGGCGTCAGTTGCGGAATAGATGAGTATGTTTACTATCCAAATTTGCAAAAAGTGTTAGAATCTAGTAAAAAAAATAAAAGTGAATTGCAAAGACAGATAACTAGCCGTAAAGACGAATTGTTGGTCCGATTTTTGACAGTGGAAGATGTAATATCAGCAGTCAACTACATCATAGGACTTAGGTATGGAATTGGCAACATTGATAATATTGACCACTTGGGTAATCGCAGAGTGCGCAGCGTGGGGGAATTGTTGCAAAATCAGTTTAGAGTGGGCGTGACTCGTTTGGAGAGAGTGATAAAAGAGCGAATGCTCATACAGAGTGAGTCCGAAATGACTCCACAATCACTGATAAACATACGACCAGTATCCAGTGCAATAAAGGAGTTTTTTGGTTCGTCCCAGTTAAGTCAATTTATGGATGAGGCGAATCCCATAGCAGAACTTACGCATAAGCGAAAGTTGTCAGCATTGGGGCCGGGTGGATTAAATAGAGACCGTGCCAGTTTTGATGTGCGCGATGTGCACTATACACATTACAGTAGGCTGTGTCCAATTGAAACTCCCGAGGGACAAAACATAGGGCTCATCAGCTCACTATCTACCTATTCTAGAATAAATAGCATGGGATTTATTGAAGCGCCGTACAGAAAGGTAGACAAGCTAAATAAAAAAGTTACAGACAAAATAGACTATTTGTCTGCAGACGAAGAAGACAAATACATTGTAGCGCAAGCCAATGAAACTCTTGATGCAAACAGCTGGTTTGAAAGCAAGAGGGTAGCAGCACGCCACAAAGAAGAAATACTAGAGTTAGATAGAGAACTTATTGATTACATGGATGTCAACCCTAGACAGCTAGTTTCCGTTGCCACAGCATTGATACCATTTTTGGAAAATGACGATACGAACAGAGCACTAATGGGATCGAACATGCAAAGACAAGCAGTTCCATTGTTGCGACCAGAATCTCCAATTGTAGGAACTGGCATGGAACATAAGGTTGCCTACGACAGTGGCGTTATGGTGATAGCACGCAAAGGGGGCACAGTAGAATATGTGTCTGCAGATGAAATAAAAGTAAAAGAAAGCAACGATAGGATAGCAAGCTATACATTGAGAAAATTTATTGGTAGTAATCAAGGCACCTGTATAAATCAGCGCCCTATTGTAAAAAAAGGTGACAAAGTCGTGGATGGTGCCGTTTTGGCTGATGGACACAGTACGGAAAATACAGAACTTGCATTGGGTAGAAATATACTTGTAGGTTTTATGGCTTGGGAAGGATACAACTATGAGGACGCAATACTGATATCAGAAAAGCTTTTAAAGGACGATGTCTTTACGTCAATACACATTGAAGAACACGAGATGGAAGCTAGAGATACAAAGTTGGGAGAAGAAGAAATTACTCGTGATATACCAAATGTAGGCGATGATGCTTTGGCAGACTTAGATGAATATGGCATCATTAGAGTGGGGGCAGAAGTGCGATCTGGTGACATATTGGTAGGCAAAGTTACACCAAAAGGTGAAACAGAGCTTACACCTGAAGAGCGTTTGCTAAGAGCGATATTTGGGGAAAAATCAAGAGAAGTTCGTGATACAAGCTTGCGTGTGCCGCATGGAGAAGGTGGAATAGTTGTTGATGTCAAAATATTTACAAGAGCCAACAAAGATGAGATGTCACCTGGTGTACACAAATTGGTTAGAGTGTACATTGCTCAAAAGCGCAAGATAAGTGTTGGCGATAAAATGGCAGGCAGACACGGGAACAAAGGTGTAATTAGTAGAATTCTGTCCGAAGAAGATATGCCTTTTTTGGCAGACGGTACGTCATTGGAAATTGTGTTGAATCCACTCGGTGTGCCTAGCCGTATGAATATCGGACAAGTTTTGGAAGTCCATTTAGGATTGGTAGCTAAGACACTGGGTTGGAAAATAGCCACACCTGTGTTTGATGGTGCAAAAGAGCAAGATATAAAACAGTTGCTAAATGACAATGGCTTTGTGGGAGAAAATGGAGTTGACGGTAAAATAGAGCTTTTTGATGGACGCACAGGTGAGCCATTTGAAAATAGAGTTACCGTAGGAAGTATGTACATGTTAAAGCTTGTACACTTAGTGGACGATAAAATTCACGCACGTTCTACTGGACCTTATTCTTTGGTTACACAACAGCCATTAGGAGGTAAAGCTCAATTTGGCGGTCAACGCTTTGGAGAAATGGAAGTTTGGGCTCTTTACGCATATGGAGCAGCAAGCATACTTCAAGAAATTATGACGGTAAAATCAGATGACGTAGCCGGACGGGTTAAGACTTATGAAAGTATTGTAAAGGGCATACATTTGAGCGAGCCTGGTGTGCCAGAAAGCTTTAAAGTATTGATAAAAGAGTTGCAATCTCTTGCACTAGATGTCAAAGTTCTGTCTGATCAAAATGTGGAAATTGGTATAAGCGACTTAATAGAAGATGAAATTGAAAATGAGGCAGTGCGAGGCAAATACAAACAATTAAGTCAAGCTGGTTCAAGTGGATTTGATGAAGTACAATTTGACAACGACAACTTTAAAGACGACTTAGAAATTATTGATGAAGATAGCTCAATGGACTATGATTTATTTGGTGAAGATGAAGGGTTGAATTTAGATGACGCTTTTGAAGATAGAATTATGAGTGAAGAAGAACTTGCAAGCGAAGATGAAGGATTGTAATCGACATGGTCAGCAAAAATTAAAGTAAAATCAAGGAGTAACGGCTAGCAGAGTATTGTTGAAAAAGTGTTCTCTGTTGAGTTAAAGTTTTAGAAAATGTTTGAATTAAATAATTTTGATTCCATGCAAATAGCATTGGCAGGACCAAATAAAATAAGAGAGTGGAGTCACGGCGAAGTGACAAAGCCAGAGACTATCAATTACAGGACTCAAAAGCCAGAAAAAGATGGCTTGTTTTGTGAACGAATTTTTGGGCCTACAAAAGACTGGGAGTGCCACTGTGGCAAGTATAAGAGAGTGCGTTACCGAGGGGTTGTCTGCGACAAGTGTGGTGTAGAGGTCACAAAAGCCAAAGTGCGACGAGAGAGAATGGGACATGTCGAGCTTGCTACACCCGTGACACACATTTGGTATTTTAGGGGAGTTCCGTCCAGGATAGGGTTATTGCTGGACATGAGTCCTAAGCAGTTAGAGCAAGTTGTTTACTTTGTAAGTTTTGTCGTTATTGATGCTGCTGACACTGATTTAGCTTTTAAGCAAGTGCTAAGTGACCGAGAGTTGAGAGAAAAAAGAGAGCAGTACGGCAATGCTTTTAAAGTAGGCATGGGGGCTGAGGCAATCAGAGAACTATTGGGTCGCGTAGATTTAGACGCTGAATATCAAGCTATGCGAAATGCCTCTGAAAAAAGTACAGGACAAAAAAAGATAAGAGCTATAAAACGCTTGGATATTATAGACAGTTTTAGAAAATCTGGATATGACCCTAGGTGGATGGTATTAGAAGTTCTTCCTATCATACCTCCTGATTTGCGACCAATGGTACAGCTAGATGGAGGTAGATTTGCAACCAGTGATTTAAACGACTTGTATAGACGAGTTGTAAACAGAAATAATAGGTTGAGAAGATTGATAGAGTTGGGAGCGCCAGATATCATTGTACGCAACGAAAAAAGAATGTTGCAAGAAGCGGTTGATGCTTTGATCGACAATGGACGCAGAGGTAAGGCGGTATCCGGCAGTGGGAACAGAGAATTAAAGTCTTTAAGTGGACTGTTGAGAGGGAAACAAGGTAGATTTAGGCAAAATTTATTGGGAAAGAGAGTAGATTACAGTGGCCGAAGTGTAATCGTTGTAGGTCCAGAATTAAAAATTTATCAGTGCGGTTTACCAAAAGAGATGGCCATTGAGTTATTTAAACCTTTTATAATGAAAGAATTAGTGGCACAAGGCAAAGCAAGTAACATTAAGTCAGCAAAGCGGGTAGTAGATAGGCAAAATAAAGATGTATGGGGGGTGTTGGAAAAAGTCATCAAAGAACACCCAGTGTTGTTAAACCGTGCTCCTACATTGCACAGATTGGGTATACAAGCGTTTGAGCCAGTGCTTGTAGAAGGGAGAGCGTTAAAAATTCACCCTCTTGTATGCTCTGCATTTAATGCTGACTTTGACGGAGATCAGATGGCAGTGCACGTTCCACTTTCGTTGGAAGCACAAGCAGAGGCTCGGTTTTTGATGCTTTCCAGTAACAATATTTTAAAGTTGAGTGATGGAAGACCTGTTGTATCTCCTACGCAAGATATGGTAATCGGAATCTATTACATGACAGTAGAAAAGCCGGGAGCAAAGGGAGAGGGTAAAGTATTTGCAGATGAAGATGAAGTTAAAATGGCTTATGCCAATGGTTTTGTCGATTTGCAGTCTAAAATAATTGTCAGAGTGACAAAAAAAATAGATGGTGTTTTTCAGTCTAGAAGAGTACAGATAACGGTGGGTAGAATGTTACTTAATGAAGTGTTGCCCCAAGATTTGGGTTATATAAAGAGAGTAACAGAAGAGGACATGTTTTTGTATGAAGTAAATATGCCCGTAGGTAAAAACGAACTGTCTAAAATAGTAGATTTGGTGTATCGCAAAAAAGGTGCAACCGAAACGGTTGTAATTTTGGACAACATAAAGGCACTAGGCTTCAAATTTAGTACAGTGGGAGCAGTGACTACAAGTGTATTTGATATGCACATACCAAACAACAAAAAGGAACTCATCAAAAATGCAGAAGAAGAAGTCATAAAGATTGAAAATCTCTACAAGAGAGGTTTTATGACTGGTGATGAAAAATACAGGCGTGTCATTGATGCGTGGGGGCGGGTGACAAAAGATGTTACAAAAGCTTTGGAAAAAACACTAGATCCATTAAACCCTATCAACATGATGGCTACATCAGGCGCACGGGGCAGCATGAAACAAATAGCACAGCTAGCTGGAATGCGTGGTCTTATGACCAATCCACAAGGGAAAACGATAGAGACTCCTGTTAAGAATTCTTTTAGAGAAGGGTTAACTGTATTGGAATACTTTGTATCTTCACATGGTGGTAGAAAGGGACTTGCAGATACTGCTCTGAAAACGGCAGAATCAGGATATTTGACAAGAAGATTGGTTGACGTATCACAAGACGTAATTGTGAGAGAGGAAGACTGTTTTCATGGAGTTGCCCCTAGGGGAGTTAAGACGCTTAGTATTAAAGACGGAGACCAAGTGATAGAGCCACTAGCTGAAAGATTGACAGGTAGATTTGCAGCAGAAACCATTGTTCATCCAAAGTCAAACAAAGTTTTAGTTGAAGTGAACAGTATGATTACCGATGAAATTGCTGAGCAAATTATAGCCGCTGGTCTTGAAAGTGTGACTATACGCTCCATACTCACTTGTAGGTCAAAGTATGGTGTCTGTGTTAGATGTTACGGAAAGAATATGGCAGGAAGTGACCATGTAAAAATTGGTGAGGCAGTGGGTATAATCGCAGCTCAAAGTATAGGTGAGCCTGGAACACAGCTAACAATGCGTACGTTTCATACAGGAGGCATTGCTACCGCTGATGATATAACAAGAGGTTTGCCTCGTATTGAAGAGTTGTTTGAAGCACGAAAACCAAAAGCAGCGGCAGTTTTAGTGGATTTTGAAGGAGTTGTAAAAATTGAGGAACTAGATGGCAAGAGAGATATAAAAGTCAGAAAAGATGACGGGAAGGTGGACTCATACTCTATTCCTTACGGAGCTAGAATTAAGTTGGAAATTAAAGATGGGGCAAAGGTCAGTGCGGGCGATGCGTTGACAGAAGGTCCAATCAATCCTCACGATGTGTTGCGCACAAAAGGGAGAAAAGAGGTTCAAGATTACTTGTTAAAAGAGGTTCAGGTAGTTTACCGCTCACAAGGTGTGTTGATAAATGACAAGCACATAGAAGTGATAATTAGACAAATGTTAAAAAAAGTTCGTGTAGAAGACAGCGGTGACACTACTCTATTGGCGGGTGATATGGTGGACCTTGTGACTTTTGATGAAGCAAATCGAAAGACAATGAGTGAATTTGGGCGACCAGGTCAAGCAAAACACACGCTGATGGGAATTACCAAAGCGGCACTTGCAACAGACAGTTTTCTGTCAGCGGCAAGTTTTCAAGAGACAGCAAGAGTGCTGACAGAAGCTGCTATAAAGTGTAAAATTGACCCTCTAATAGGTTTGAAAGAAAATGTCATAATAGGTAAACTTATACCAGCTGGAACAGGCATGCGCATGTACAAACAGTTGGAACCAGTAGAGGTTTAAATGGTAAACTGTAAGCTTGTAATTTTGTTGCAAGCTTACTTTTATATAAGTATAAATATAATATTAAAAGTTTAGTAGGCAAGATTTAGCACCTATAAACTTACTGTATAAATTTAATTGTACTATATACAAAATGTAGTACAATTATGCTTGACAAAATAATAAAATTGTGATATATAGTAAATATGTCGATACACATAGTTCAAGAATTTTTTGAGAGCATAATAGGTTTTTTCCAAGATAACATATGGATTTCATTGCTTTTATCTCTTGCCTTTGGTTTGCTTATGTCGCTAACCCCATGTTGTCTAGCCCACACTGGCATGGCTATGCGTTGTTCTGATGCAGATAGCTCCATTGACCGCTTTAAAAATAGCTTTGTTTTTGCGTTGGGAGGAGTGCTGGTTTTTGCAATTGTATCTGTTTTGGTTTGGGTCATCGGTGAGGTGTTAAACGAAGTAGACTATATATTTCACATTTTTGTAGGTACATTGACGCTAGTCGTTGTGGTCTGGGCTTTATTCTTTGATAAACGACACAAAAAGAGGCATCATCACAATTTAGATAATACAGAAAAATGTTTTGATAAGGGGAAAGACTGCATTTGTGATGAACATATGGTCAGTTGTCAGACAAAAAAAAGGATATTTTTTCACGGTATAGCAGGTTCATTTTTTTCTTTTCCTTGCTCTATTCCAATATTGTTGGCAATTATCACTTTAGCAACTGGATTAAATAATTCTGCAATAGGTATTGCAATGATTACTCTATTCATTATTGGTCATAGCATACTACCCGTTGTAGCAAGTGTATTTTTTAAAACATTGAACAACAGCAATGTTGTCTTAAATGTCATTTTAAAGTACATTAAAATTATACTTCTTGTATTTTTAGTCTTTTATGCACTGTACACTATATATGATGGAGTAAGTGAAGCATTTGATTTTTAATTGTGCTACTAATAAAAAATCAAAAAGTTCATTAAGTTAAAAAAGTTGATCAAATCATGTATAAATCTTTAAATCAAAGACCATAATCCTCACAAATAAATTAAGTGAGGTTTTTTTATGAAGACAATAAGACGGAATAACTCCAATGGTATAGACCAAAAAGGGTTTTTCAATCGCCACATGTACATGATTGTACTAGTGTCCACAGTAGTACTGTTGGCATTGACGATTACACTTACCATAGTGTTGAGTAGCAGAGGGGATGAGCAGACAGACGCACCGCCCGCATCAAAACATGAGTTTGTATTACCGTTAGAGAGTTATGTGGTAGCCCAACAAGCATCGCTAGACAGACTTGTTTACAATCCTACGCTAAAAGAATGGCGTACAGTAAATGGTGTAATTATGTCAGTAGAGCAAGACCAAGATGTCAAAGCTGTAACGGACGGTACTGTGGTCAGTGTAAGTGATACGCTGTTGCAAGGTACTGTAATTACAATAGATCACGGTGACGGGTTGACAAGTAAATATTTGAGCTTGGCAGAAAGTCCAGCAGTCAAAGAAGGTGATGTAGTGAAAGCAGGTGACATATTGGGACAAACATCAAACAGACTGAAACAATATGAGCATTTTAAAAATCAATTGTACCTTGAAATGCAACAAGTTGGGAAGTTTGTAGACCCTATGACATTTTTACCGTCAAACGAACAGTAAACTATCGTAAATAATGTGATGTAAAATTAGCATTGTTCCATAATGAGCAGTGCTAATTTTAACTGTAATATTTAATTTGACATAAAAAAATTATTGTGTTAAAATATAACCATTATGAAGATTATATGTAGCGGTGCAGATTTAAGTGAAGCAGCAAGTAAAGTGTTGAGAGCAGCTAGCGCAAAAGGCTTGTCGCCAATTTTGGAAGGAATTAAACTGGCAACAGATGGCAGTTTTTTGGTTTTGACTGCAACAGACAGTGAATTGAGTATTCAAACTAGAATTGTTTCCAGTACTCTTGTTGAGGGAGCTACAGTTGTTCCTGGCAAAATTTTTTGTGAATTTGTGAAAAAACTTGTAGCAAATCAAATAGAAATTAGTGTGGACACAAATAATAGAATGCACTTAAAGTATCAAGATAATGTAGGGCAATTGGCATGCATGTCCGTATCCGAATATCCTGACATATATCAGCTTTCTAGTTCACAAGAGTTTGTAATTATCAAATCAGAATTTAAGGATTTGATAAACAAAGTAGAATTTTGTTGTAGCAGTGATGACAGTAGACCCATTTTAAAAGGAGTTTACCTTGATATAGATGACCATAGTATTACGGCTGTTGCACTGGACGGGTATCGGTTGGCAAAGTCAGTAAAGGCAGTAGAAAAGACCACATCTAAATTTAATGCTGTCGTACCAAAGAAAAGTTTGACTGAAATGGTAAGACTTATAGATGACAGTACAGAACCGCTAAAAGTACAAATTCAAAAAAATTACATTATGGTAGATTTGGGACATACAAAGATTACGTCTAGACTTTTAGAGGGTGAGTTTATAAACTATAAACAAATTATACCTACTAGTTCTAATTCTACGGTAATTGTGGGAAAAGAGCAAATGGAGGATTCTTTGGAGAGAGCGGGATTGCTTGCCAAAGTAGATAAATCAAATTTAGTAAAATTTGATATTAGTGGAAATACGCTAGAAGTCTCTTGCAATAGTGATATGGGTAACATTAGTGAAAAACTTAATGTGAAACTTGACGGAGTGGAAATTAAAGTTGCATTTAACGGCAATTATTTTATAGCTCTATTAAAAGTTTTGCATACTCAAAATATTGTTATTAAGTTCATCAACGCTACAAGTCCAGCTGTAATATTACCAGGTGGTAGTTCAGATGACACAATGTTTTTGGTGTTACCTGTGAGGTTGAATTGAATAGAAATTGGTATTTAAGTGACAAAAGTTTTTAGGTTTAGTGACCTTTTAAATTGGAAGGAGAAAATATGAGCAGACAAAAATATTTGATTGGCAATTGGAAGATGAATAACACCATTGCCAAAACGGAACAGTTTTTATTGAACTTTGAAAAACAACTCAATACAAGTAAAACTACCGTTGTAATTGCACCTAGTTTTGTATCGTTGAGTAGTGCCAGTAAAGTCTTGAAAAGTGACAGAGTTAAGCTTGGAGCACAAAACATTGCATGGGAGGACAGCGGAGCTTTTACGGGAGAAATATCTGGTGAAATGTTGAAAGAATGCAAGGTCACTTTTTGTATAGTAGGACACAGTGAGCGTCGTCAGTATTTTGGAGAAAGCGATGAAACGGTCAACAAGCGCATAAAAGCATGTTTAAGACAGGGAATCAATCCTGTGCTGTGTGTGGGTGAAACGCTGTACGAAAGGCAACATAATATGACAAACCAAACTATAAAGCGGCAGTTACAGGGTGCTTTTGACAGTATTGCGTCCCAGCAAGCAGAGAAGTGTATAGTAGCCTATGAGCCAGTGTGGGCGATAGGTACAGGAATGAGTGCAAACGAAGCGCAAGCAGGACAGGTAGCAGGTCAAATTAGAGATTGTTTATCTGTGCTTTATCCAAGTTTATATGGGCAAGAGATAGGTCAAAAAATTTGTATTTTATACGGAGGAAGTGCAAACACAAAAAATGCAAGTCTATTTTTGAATTGTGCAGATATAGATGGTTTATTGGTGGGCGGAGCAAGCTTATTCGTAGATGACTTTTTGCAACTGGCTCATATTTGTGAGAGTGTTTGATGGCTATGTACTACAAAATAGGGAGGAAATAAGGTGTCAGATTGGTGGAATGAAATTTCTATTTATGACAAGTCGCTGTTTGTCATAGGTTCAATTTTTACAGTATTTATGTTTGTCAATTTGGTTTTACTGTTTTTGGGAAATGACGGAGATGGCAATATTGACGAGATAAGTCATGACAGTGGAGTGGAAATCTTTGGGTTAAAGTTGTTGACCGTACGGTCTATGGCCGCCTTTGTTTCTGTGGGTGCATGGTCTACATATATTTTTAATATGGCAGACATTCAGCCTGTAATTTCCACACTTATTGGCATGGCATTGGGACTGTGTGCTTCGCTTGCCGTAGCGATTATGATGAATGCGATGTCCAAATTGCAGTCAAGTGGCAACTTAAATTATAAATCAACAGTAGGTAAAAATGCAGAAGTGTATCTGACAATCCCAGCCAACCGAAGAGGCATAGGCAAAGTGAGTGTATATATGGAAGATAGATTTTTAGAATGTGAGGCCGTGACGAGCAGTGATTTAGAGTTGAAGACAGGCACCCAAGTAAAGGTCATTGGGTTATATGGAGAAAATATATTAAATGTAGAAAATTTACTTGAATAACTTTTTTAGTTGTTCAAGTTTTTATTAATTAAACTGTTTGCATTTTAAATTTTATTGTGGTATAATGTAAATAAATGGTATAAGAAGTTAAAGTTTTAATACATAGAGGGTGAGAATGACTGTTAAATTTGATAGCATAGATATAATTCAAAGCAACCAATGTATTTGACAAAAGCAGTAAAATAAAAAACAAACAAGGAGAATAAAAGGTATGAGAGTCAATGTAAAGAAAGTTGCTATATTGGGTTTAGCATTGATGCTGATGTTGCCGTTGGTGCTGGGGCTAGTGGGGTGTGCAGCCAAGGTGTACACGAGTGGATTTTTTGAGTATAAAGTGTATGAAGACAGGCAAAATAAAAAGCAGTATGCATCCATAGTAGGTTTTAGTGAGAGTGGAAGGCAGCAAGAAGTGCTAGATATACCAAGAGAGATAGATGGGATAGAAGTTTATGCATTGGGGGGAGTAAGGGGAAACCTTTTGGGTGGTAGTTTTTCACTTGAAAGTGAAAATTTGAAAAAGATGTATGTACATGATAATATAATAGGAATTGATAGTAATGTGCTAAATTTTTTACAATATTTGGATATTATGTACAGTGAATTTAAGAGTGCAAGCAGAGAATTTTTAGACTTATTTCGAGGAGATATATACGGTAATACTATATATGTATATATATATAGTGAGATGTACTATTCCGATGAAGATTATTCAAAATCGAGGAATGTTAGCCCTGCTAATATAGAGTTTTTGAACAACTATTCAACGGATATCAACGGAGGATATTACCGGTTGGACAATATAGAGAGTGGGGAACGGATACCAGAACCCCCAGCCCCAGGTAGAGAGGGGTATGACTT
>JAITUJ010000066.1 GCA_031286385.1 Clostridiales bacterium
TTTTTGTTCTTGCTATGTGTACATTTGCTTTTATTTTACGATTGATTATTGCTTTTTCTTTTTCTATTAATTATGATGATAAAAAAGGTAATTTGGTTGTATTTCTCGTTAGCTACGCTATCACTTTTGGAGTGTTTATACCATTGTATTTTCTATTGTGCAAAAATAAAACGAATAAAGAAAAAAGTAAAGAATGAAAAAATAATATCTAAACAAGTGCATAGTTTGGATACTGTTTTTATTATCGCATAAAAATAATAATAAATTAAATTTTATCATAAAAATACTTGAAATGTACAATAAAATATGCTATACTATATTCTAGTATAAATTATTGATTTTTAGGCAAAAAATTGTATCGTTAAATTTATGAATGACCAGCAAAATACTTATTTAGATGACAATTTTGATAGTGATAGTGTACAGTTAAAAAGTACTTTTAAAAATACCAGAAAGATAGAAAAAATTTTAAGTGCTTGCTGTGTGCATTATTTTTGGATATCTTTTGTTTTTTTGATGGTGGCAAATTCATTTGATTTTCTCAACTTTTGGATTGCTTTTGTTGTAGTATGTATATTTTTGATGTTGTGGTCTTTATGTGGTATTACTTATTTTATTAAATTTATTCGCAGTACAAAAAAACGGTCAATAGTTATTTTGTTTTTGACTTTTTTGCCTGTAATTTTATTTTTGGCATTTTTAGTATTCATAGCTTTTTTTGCAAATCAAGATAGTGTTCCACAAGATGCGTCAGGTTCTATAATGACTTTGTATGCCTTTGCAATGATTTGGTATGAAGTTGTAAAATGTATAATTTGTCATAGAACAAAAAGTGATGAATATTTTATGTAGCTGTGAGTAAGACAGTTTTTTTATTGCGTAGCTTAAAACAAAAACATACTCTATGTGAATATGGAAAATATTGAGTAGAAAAAACTTTGTGTCAATCATTAAAAGTGTTTTGACACAAAGTTTTTTTTGGTGTATAATGTAGCAATGGTTATAGTGCAAAATGTAAGTGTGCAGTATGGGTCTAGGGTGCTTTTTAAAGATGTAAACTTAAAGTTTACTCCGGGCAACTGTTATGGAGTCATAGGAGCAAATGGGGCAGGGAAGAGTACATTTTTAAATATACTTTCTGGTCAATTGCAGCCAAACACTGGTGAAGTAATTTTAGGTAAAAATGCGCGCATGAGTGTGTTGCAACAAGACCAAAATATTTATGATGAATATACTATTCTCAACACCGTAATGCGTGGTCACAAACGCTTGGTTGAGATAATGGAACAAAAGGAAGTTTTGTATTCAAAGTCCGACTTTAACGATGCAGACGGTGTGGTTTTGGGTGAGTTGGAGCAGGAGTTTGAAGAGTTAAATGGCTGGAATGCTGAAAGTGACGCAGAGCAATTGCTCAATAGTTTAAATGTAGACAAAGACTTGTTTTATGTGTTGATGAAAGAGGTAGAGCCTAAAATAAAAGTTAAAGTACTACTTGCATCAGCTTTGTTTGGGAATCCTGATGTGCTTGTATTGGACGAGCCTACCAACAATTTGGATATTAAGAGTGTCGCGTGGTTGCAAGAGTACTTGTATAATTTGGACAGTACAGTTATAACAGTCTCTCACAACAGACATTTTTTGAATCAAGTTTGCACGCACATGTGCGATGTGGACTTTAAGGCTATCAACATTTTTACTGGAAACTATGATTTTTGGTACGAAACTAGTCAACTAATTTTGCGACAACAAAAAGATCAAAATAAAAAAGCCGAAGCTAGAGCAAAGGAATTGCAAGAGTTTATTGCTAGGTTTTCTGCCAATGCTTCAAAGTCAAGGCAAGCTACAAGTCGTAAAAAAGAATTAGACAAACTAAAAATTGAGGATATAAAGCCGTCCAACAGAAAATATCCATACGTAGAGTTTAAGTTTGATAAAGAACCAGGTAATGATATACTAATGGTAGACAACCTAACCAAAAAAGGTTACTTTGAAAATTTGTCGTTTAGCGTAAAGAAAGGCGATAAAATAGCATTTTTGAGTGATAGAGCGACGGGTATAAGTATGTTTTTTGACATTATCATGGGATTGCAAAACGCTGACAGTGGTCATTATAAATGGGGTAAAACTATTTTACCAACATATTTACCGCTTAACAATGATGAATATTTTGATAATTGTAAGTTAAATTTGGTGTCATGGTTGGGGCAGTTTAGTAAAGATAACAATCAAGAATTCTTGCGTGGTTGGCTTGGTCGTATGCTTTTTAGTGGTGAAGAGGCTTTAAAACAAGCCAATGTGTTGTCAGGGGGCGAAAAAGTGCGTTGCATGTTGGCACGCATGATGTTGCAACAAGGCAATTTTTTGTTAATGGATGAACCTACAAATCACCTAGATTTGGAAAGTATTACTGCATTAAACAAAGGGTTGCAATCTTTTAAAGGAGCTATTATTTTTGTAAGTCATGACCATGAACTTGTAAATACAGTGGCAAGTAGGATAATAGAAATCAAGAACAAAACCAAAGTATTTGACAGAGATTGTACATTTGATGAGTACATTGCAAAAAGTAACTAGATGACATTGCAAAGCTATTGTTTAGGGTTTTGTGTTGCAATATTAATATAAAATTTTCAAAAGAAAAATATACGATAAACAAAAAATTATGCACAAAGATATAAACAACTTATCAGCGTCAGCTCTCGCCTTTGTGGGTGATGCAGTGTTTACTCTATTTGTCAGACAATTTTTGGCATTACAGTATGACAAAAAAGGGGGAGGATTGCACGCCTTACAGAGTAAATTTGTCAGTGCAAAGGCTCAATCTAAAATGTCTGACCAACTTTATGATAAACTGTCCCAACAGGAGCAAGACATATTTAATAGATGCAGAAATGCTCATGTAGATAACAAGACAAAGGCGGCAACTTTTAAAGAATACAAAAAGGCAACAGGATTGGAGGGTTTATTTGGTAGTTTGTATTTGAATGGACAAAATCAAAGATTGCAAGAGCTTTGTGAGTTTGTGATGACAATAGTGTAAACTATACTATTAACATTTGTTTTTTGATTTTCATATATATGTAAAAGGTTAAACTCCTTTACATAATAGATTTGCTTTTAGCATTTTTATTGTGTGAGGAGTTTTTATGTGTTTTGATAGAAATTGCAGCTGTAATAGGTTTAACTCATGTAATGTTTGTTGTAGGGGACCACAGGGACCGCAAGGTCCACAAGGACCACAAGGACCTAGGGGTCAACAGGGCGTTCCAGGCTTGAATGGTGCAAATGGTCAAACTCCATATATAGGTTTTAATGGAAATTGGTTTATTGGTATCATTGATCTTGGTATACCAGCACAAGGAGCGATGGGACCGGCAGGAGCGACAGGTGCAACGGGACCGGCAGGAGCAACAGGTCCGATAGGTCCAATAGGACCAGCGGGGGCGACAGGTGCAGCAGGACCAATAGGACCAGCGGGGGCGACAGGTGCAACAGGTCCAATAGGTCCAGCAGGTGCAACGGGACCGGCGGGAGCGACAGGACCGATAGGACCAATAGGTCCAGCGGGGGCGACAGGTGCGATAGGTGCGACAGGACCAGCAGGACCAGCAGGAGCGACAGGTCTGACAGGACCACAAGGACCAATTGGAGCGACAGGAGCAACGGGACCAGCAGGACCGGCGGGAGCGACAGGTGCGACAGGACCGATAGGACCGATAGGACCAGCGGGAGCGACGGGACCAGCAGGAGCAATAGGTCCAACAGGCGCAACAGGCGTAGCAGGTTTAAATGGTCAAACGCCGTTCATAGGTGCAAATGGAAATTGGTGGGTAGGCACAACTGACCTAGGTGTTCCTGCTACAGGACCGGCGGGAGCGGTAGGACCAGTAGGTCCATTAGGTCCATTAGGACCAGCAGGTCCAACGGGAGCAACTGGTGCGACGGGAGCAGTAGGTCCAGCAGGCCCAACGGGAGCAGCTGGCGCGACAGGAGCGACAGGAGCGCAAGGTCCAATAGGAGCGACAGGAGCAACTGGTGCAACAGGAGCGACAGGTCCACAAGGTCCGGCAGGGGTTATATCTCAAAGTTATGGCAATGCAATTGCGTCAGGTGGTGCTACCGTAGCTGCTGGTGCACCAGTTCCATTTACTATAAATACACCTAGTTTGAGTACTACATTGTCAGGTAGTGGAATACAAGTGACCAATGCGGGTGCGTACTATGTAAATTATTCTCTCAATGTCGATGCAGGTCAAACAGGTACGCTTGCTTTTGCAATCAATGGTGTTGAAGTAGCCTCTACTGTCACTTCTGTTACCAGTGTAGGCGGTACATTTAGTGCCGGTGTTATTCTGACTTTGGCAGCAGGGGACATAGTGACATTGGTAAATGTTGGTACAACAGCGTTAACATTGGGCACAGCTACACCTAATGGTCTAGGAACAATGTCTTTGATACAAATTGCATAATGTGGTTTATATAATATGATAGGTTTGTCTGTAAATGATGAGTAGTGTAAATTTTTTTAAGTGTATAGTTTGAATGTTTGCATATTATTTAAATATTTTGTGTATTATTTGAATAATTTAAATGAAGTAGTTACTTTTTAAGTAGTGACTACTTCGTTTTTGTGGTATAAAATGTGGTATTTTTTATAGTGATTAGCAGCTTATTATTAGTTTTATGTTTTTAGAGTTTTAAAAATTCTTTTAGATTTTGTAAATAATCTAAAATGTCACTAGTACCATCATGTTTTAGTATTTTAGCATAAGTGTCCATAGTCATAGTTATACTACTGTGACCAGCCCAAAGTTGAATTTGTTTTGGGTTTATGTTGAGGTAATTACAAACGCTGATAAAGGTTACACGAGTTGAATGAAAAACAGCTTTAATGTCTAGTTTTTTGAATAGTATTTGAAAATAATTTTTTGTAGTTTTTTGTTTGACTTGTTTTAATAAATTTATAGTGTTTTTTGTTATAAAATTGTTTGGTAAAAAAGGAATTTGTCTTTGATGTTTTTTAGTAGCAGTGTCTTTATTTTTTACAGTTATTAAAAAGTTATTAAAATCAAAGTCGAGATTCCACACTTCGCCGATTCTTAATCCAGTGCAACAGCAGAGCATAAATATAAATTTATATTTTGGCTTTGTTAAATTTTTTAGTATTTTTCTTTGTTGTTCAAAATTTAGTAGTGGGTGATTTTTAGACTTGTAACTTACAGTTTCTAGAATTTCGCAAGGATTATATTTAATGACACGCATTTTAAGAGCTTTGTTAAAACTAGATTTCAAAAGTATGCTAATTCTCAACTGTTTGCTAGGTTTATCTTTTAGAGAATTATAAAATTCTTGTAGTTGAACAACTGATACTTTATCTATTTTGTAAGGCAAGTTTTGTGATATGTGTTTAATGAGTAAAATGTAATTGTTTGTACTTAGTGTATTGTTTTTAGATTTTTTAAAAGTATCGAAGTAGAATTGTACCCAAGAGCCGACAGTGTAATTTTCAGTTTTTTGCTTTTTAGCTTTTTTCTTATCTGTTAAAATGCTTAGTCTTTTATCGAAACATTCTTGTTCAGTTTTGCCATAAACGCTTACTAGCTTATTATCGTGATTAAAACGATATTCGAGTGTTATACTTTTTTTATTTTGTCTTTCTCTAAAATGACCGTCTTTAAATTGTGGTGGCATAGTATTCTCCTTTTTACTATGCTCCTTAAATTTTTTATCGTCTGTTGCGTGAGTAGCAACAGTTGAGTTGTCAAAGTCCTGCGAAAACTCAACATCAGCGAGCTTGTTAAATTTTAGTGATATAATTTTGTCACTAAGTTTTGTGATAGTATAGTAAGTTTTTTGATTGCTGACATCAAAGAATTTTTGCATTTCATTGATACAGAAACCAATTTCATTATAGTGATTTTTGAGTTGATTGAATAATTCTAAATTTTTTATCCATAGTGCATAACTCCTTGTATATTAAATTATAGCACATAATTTAATATTTGTACACTATTTATTAATAATTTATACACAAATTATTATAGTTGACAAAATAGTGGAAATGAAGTATACTATTTATAAGGAGTAAATAGTTATGTACAGTGCGACAGCAGAGCAAGCAAAAAAGATATATGATTTGTTGGGAGTTCCGGTTGAACAAAGGTATGATGGTGATGTTTTTGTTGATATTAACAGTGATAGTAATGATTTTGATGATGAATGGTATGTTGATGAGGTTTTAGCGAGTCATGGAAAAGAGCAACAAATGTTTAGTTCAACTGAAGTTATGCAGAAATTAAGAGAAAAAATAGATGCACATTATGCAAAATAGATTTGAAGTACAGATACAAGAATATGCGAAAAATGATTTAAATATTTTTTTTGATTATTTGTTAGAAAATTCTAAGGAATTTTATGTAGTAGAAAAATTATATGAAAAGTTTCAAGATGCTTTTTTGAAATTGGAATATTTGCATTCTAGTATGCCTTTTTCACAGTTTAAAAGGTTAAGACAAAAGGGGTATCGCAAATTTTTGGTAGGAAATTATGTAATTTTGTATAGGGTTAGTGAGCATGAAAAGAAAGTAATTGTTGACAGAATTTTTCATACTGCACAAGACTATGTAAAAAATATTTGATTTAGTTTTATAAATAATGTTAAAGAATTATACAAGATTTGTATAATTCTTTTTTTTGTCAATTTTTGATACATAGAATTCAGCTTGCTCTACAAGGTTATTTTGAGTAATACTATCTAGTTGTTTAAAAGCATCTAGAAGTTGTTTTTCACTATTCGTTAGATAATTAACTTCATTGTTAGTATTTTTTTGTTGCGGGTCATCAGACAGACCTAGCAGATAATCGGTCGTGATGCTGTGATATATTGCTATTTTTTTTATGTCTTGATATGACGGTTTTGCTTTGTTTTTTTTCCAATTGTAAATAGAGCTTTTTGTTAATTTAACTTCTTTTTCATATTGGCTATCGTTGAATTTTGTTTCTTTTATAAGATTAAAAATGTTTTCTAATGTTGTCATAAATTTTTCAAAAATAAATAAAATTTTTTTCGTAATTTGTGAAAAAAATTGTTGACATAATTCGTAGTTTGTGATAAACTATGTTTAAGTTCACAAATTGTGAAAATTTTTTATATAAAAGTCAGTAAACTACGAATGTAAAACAAGAAAGCCAGCTATTAAGAAACAGCTTTGACGAGATTTATTTTATAGTTATAACTAAGCACTACAATTATACAGTAAATTTTTGTAAGAGTCAAGTTGATTAAAAAGGGGGATGTTTAGTCAAGATGAGTATTTTTTGGGTCGTCAGACAGACCTAGCAGATAATCGGCTGTGACATTAAAGTAGTCAGCTAGTTTAAAAATTGTTTCTGTCGTTGGTGTTGCTCCATTTTTCCAATTCGAGCTTGAACTGTGAGACAGATTACAGTCTTTTTGAAGTTTGTAATGACTAACATTATTTTTTTTCATTAGTTCTAAAATTCTATTGTAAGATAGTTCTTTTGAAAAGTTTTTTAAAAACATATTAAATTTGTTGACAACTCTTTTTAAAAAGAGTATAATGATAATATAGTCTTTTTAAAAAGACTAGTCAGTAAAAACTGATAAATACAAAACAAGAAAGCCAGCTATCAAGAAACAGCTTTGACGAGATTTATTTTATAGTTATAACTAAGCACTACAATTATACAGTAAATTTTTGTAAGAGTCAAGTTGATTTAGCTAGTTGTCTGTTTTGAGTCATTTTTGTAGTTTTGGATTTTAACTAAAACTTTTGCCGAGAGGCAAAAATAAAAAGGAGTTAATAGTATGTCAGTAAAAGTTAAAGACAAAGTAGTAGTATTAGATGCGTATCAGTGTAGATATTGCAGACAAACACATGTTATTAAGTTAAAAGATAATGTTTGTTTAAAGTGTGAACTAGCATATCACAAAAAGGTTTATGGACTTTTGTCTGGTGGGAGGTGAGTAAAATGTTTAGAAAGAACAAGAGTATCAAGAGAGTGAGTGTACAGAGTAAGATAGAATCACTGACGAACTACCGTCAGAACTTGGGTAAAACTTGGCACAACTTGAACGACGAACATAAGAGTACTGTATTTGTAGAACCAAAGCGAAACAGTTTTAGAGTGTACAAAGACATGTCGAAAGTGGAGCGTGCTATGAAAGACACAGATGTTCAGATAGAAAAGTTGCGAAACAGAGAGCTAGCGAGCTTGACTAAAAGTAAAAAAGGAGGTGAGGGTTAATTATGACAACGAGACAGCAGCGTTATGTTGAGAGTGACATAGCAAAGAATTATGACAAAACATTTTTAGCCGAGTGGTTAAAAAATAGTGGGTGGTATGAGGATGTTTTTAGTTGTGAAGAGTGTGCAGAACAGTGGTGTATACAGTTTGATTTAGATGATGAATCAGATTTTAACGATGCAGATAGAGATAAAAACATACTTTCTGTTTGCAGCGAATGTGAACAACAATGCAAGAATAGTTTAAAAAAAAGTAAGAAAGGGGGTGATAAGTGATGTATAAAGTGAGATGTAAGAAAGCTGTATTAGATAGACCAGGTTTTTACAATTACTGTTTGTATATGTATGAGTATGAGTTTAGCGATTTAGAACAAGCGAATAACTTTGCGATTACAAATGATGGCATATTAGTTGCGTAGCTCTAAGCAGCAGCAAGTTGCATTTATGAAATATTAATAAATTATTTTAGTAAATAGAGAATTACTATTTACAGTATTTAGCGAAAAGCTAAAAGGGGGAAATATGGAAAAAGACAAAAAAGGATTTAGTAGACAAGAGGCGCTAGACCACTACAAAAAAGTGGCAAGTGGAGAGAAGTCTACAAAGAGAAGTGAGAAGTTTACAGCTAGTGAACAGAGGGCATACGCTCGCGGACGGGTTGATGAAAATAATCAGGCAAAAAGGGACTTTGCGTATAGAAAAGCTAGTGCAGCAGATAGAAAGAAATATGAAGTAGAACAAGCTAGAAAGCGACAGTTGTACAAAGACAAGAACAAGTCAAATACAATATTTTTGTAGTCGGGGGTGAGCAATGAAGAACATAGTAGCATTGATTATGTGCATAGCACTAATTATTTTAGGCATTTGGGGCGGAGTGCAGGTCTATGACTGGTGGGAAACAAGGACTGCTGCTTCCACTTTAACGACAGCAGAACATCCGACCCTCAATATTGTACCAGATGAAGTGCAGCCAATGTACCCAGCACCGGTGCCAGACGACACACCAAGTTTTTTGCTGCCTAGCGTAGATTTACCGATACAAGAGCCTGACACGACAGTGCCAACAGTACCACTACCAGAGCCAGAACCAGAGCCAATGCCAACGACACCAGTTGTGCAATATTACAGTCATAGACTAGTGTTGACTAATTTAAAGAGTGGTGACTTTGTAGTATTGACATCAATAATAGAGCAAAGTTCTGCTATTTGGTCAAACATGACAGAGTTAGTTATAGCGTGTGGAAAAGAGAGTGCGAGTCCAGTGTCTTTAAAGGGATTTGGTTGGAATGGGGAATGCTGGGAATATCACACGGACATAGCGGAGGACAAAGAGAACACTGCTATAACAGAGCAACAGAAAGTGACTACGATGGACAGAGCGAAAGACGAAAACGGCAGTTCGACAGCAGTTAATTTTCGAGCGACGGGTTTAAGTTACATGGCAGTATTTGACTTGTCTAGCAATTTTAGTTATAGCATAGTAGCTGTTAATTATGAGGTATGAGAGATTTATGTATAGGACTGTTTTATAAGAAGAAACAGTCGACTAAGAAAGTCAACTGTTTTTTGTGCAGTCTATGCGATATAATCTAAGTTGTACCTTTCAGCCGATAACATTCTGCAACTGTCTATGCGTTATTGCAACCATAGCTTTCCAATTAAGGTCTAATGCTATATTATTATATATTAAGGGGGATAGAATGTCAAGCAAATATACGAATACAAGAAAAGAATTAGCTGGTCTTGTTGGAGTGAGCGCAAAGAATGCTTTTGTTAAGAATAGTAAGGGTGAATATAAGTTGCGTAAGGATATGGAAATAGTAGGCAAGGTGGATATAAGGGTGATGCCAAATATGATACTTTATCCAAGGAAAGACAGCAAGTTGAAATATGTAGATGATACCGTTAGTTTACCAAAGAGGGTGAAGCAAGAGATGTTGGAATATTTTTACGATAGTAACGGTAGACCAACTGGTTTAAAGGTTTTATATTTAGCTCGCACAGACAAGAAGTCAAAGACTAGCAAAGAGAATGTAGAAAAATACAAAAATAAGTAATTTAAAAAAAAGGGGGAATTGAAATGAAAAAGTTAATAACAGTGCTGACAATAGTAGCTTTATTATTTAGCATCAGTGTGAACAGCTTTATAATGTACAATTGGTTTTTAGATAGAAAGGGTAAGTCAGATAGTGTAGAAATTGAACAGCAGGGTTCAATAGGACTTTATTTAGATTGGAGTTACTTTGATTTTTTTTGGCAAGATAATGTGCTGGAAGTTGATTTGCATCAGGGTGTTATACAAGAACTTGTTGATGGTATTAGTGAGGGTTTGTTTGATGTTCAGATGGTAGAACTAAACTATTATTTATATGCTGTTGATTATTTTATATTAGAAAATAATCATTGGAATCTTGATTTATATGAGGGTGATGCTGTTTTTTGCGAGGATGAAAGTCCGGTGAGGTATTATTTTTCGTATGTTTTAGGTGAATTTATATTAAATGGCGTTCAAAATCTTTCTTATGATTATTTAGAGAATGAAAAGAGTGTATTTATTTTGCGGGGTGGAAGTGGTTTTATTATGGGATATGGTCCAGATGATTATATAGAATTAAATATTGCATCTGTTTTGGTTAGTTCTCAAAGCTCACTGCCATTACCGCCAGACCCTGAAAAAGAGGGACATCATTTTGTGGGTTGGTATTTAGATGAGGAATTGACAATAGCATACGACGGTAGACCGATTTACGAGGATACTGTATTGTACGCAAAGTTTGAGATAAATAAGTACACCGTCACATTTGAAAGCAACGGGGGCAACAATATTGTAAGTCAGACGGTTGATTGGGATACAATGATAGAGCAACCAGAGGTAGCAAGATTAGGACATGACTTTATGGGCTGGTACACAGACCAAGCTTTTACACAAGCTTTTGATTTTAACACAACGATAAAGCAAAACTATACCTTGTATGCAAGGTGGCAGATTAAGACATTTACCGTTACATTTATGATAGATGACGAGCTATACATCACTTTGACAGTAGAGTGGGGAACTACGCTAGAACAACTGCAAAAGCTTTTAGAACAGTTGGGTTATTATGTCAAAGATGAGATATTTGACGACATAGGTAAAACAGAGCAACTTGGACCCAACTTTATTTTTGACAGTGATTATACTGTGTACGGTGAACTGCAACCATCTGGTTTATTTGCGAAGATTGGCAGAGGTTTAGACATCTTTTTTGGGACATGGTGGTTGTGGTTAGCGGTGAGTGGAGGCATTGTGTTGATTGGCGGTCTATACATTGCTGGCAAAAAGAGGATATAGCATAAAGTTTTAAGGGGGAAACATGAAAATAAATAAGAGAGTAATTAGAATAAGTATACTGTCACTTCTTTTGATAGTGACACTGCTTAGTACACTGATAGCATTTTTACCGAGTGTAATCACACAGCAAATGTTTGTGTTAGAAATGAATCACCAAGCTGTGCATCGTACACAAGAGCAGCGAGCTGACTACCCGTCCATAACAGAAGTGACAGAGGACAGTACAGAGCCACTGATGCTCCCTGTTAATGATACCATCACGGTACCATTGCACGACTCTGACGGAAATAATGTGTACATTATGCAGAACACAAATTTACTTTTTACTAAGGACAGGAGAGGGAACTACTCCCCATTAGCGACAGAGGCGTCTTTAGAGAATGGAGGTAGCAGACCTGTATTTTACAACAGTAACGAAGTGTCTATAACAGATACGCAGCGTGAGCGATTAGAGCTTATTTTAAATTCAGCAGACTTGACCAATCAGTTTTACGAATTGAAAAGCGATGTTAAAAAATTGCGTGGAATTTCATTAGACGACAAACTATTTGTTACGACGATGAGAGGGAATACAGAGTTAAACCCTCACGATGAACCCGTTGATATTTTGACGGTAGTTAAGAAAGTAGAGTGTAGCAAGTGGAGTTTGGAGTATTTAGTTGAGGGTGTGCGATATTACCTAAGTTTTTACGATTTAGGGGGTAGGAAAATTGAGTTTAAGTATTTAGATGAGAATGTATCTGGAAGAGAGTATGCCGATGTGAACTGGTGGTATGTCATTGTTGGTGGTGCGTTTGGTGTTGCAGGAATAATAGCTGGTTGGATGGCGGGCACAGCGATTAAGGGAAATGTTAAGGCATTAGAGTTTTTCGGGACATTTGAGGAGATGTTAAACGAGTTACAGTTTGCCATAGACAACGGTTTTATTGAAGGAATTGTGTTTGCACAAAATGCGATAGGTAAAAATCTGTATGACGAAAACGGCAACACGATGCTTTTAGGTAATGAGTATTGGGCAAAAAATGATATGAGCAACGGCCAAGTGTTCAATGGCTTTGGAGAGGCTGTTTTGGGAGCGGACGCTTATCCGATTCGCAAAGTGAATGTGACAGTAGACGGGTATGATGGATTTGTATATGAGGACTGGCAAGGAAATATTTTGCGACAGAGAAGTGACACAGACATGACGCTAGTTGATGAAAAAGGAAATGCAGTACGAAACCCTTATGTAGAGGCAAAGCGGAGGGGTTTAGAGATAGCAAGACTTCACATAACTACTTTTTATGATGATGGTAGTACAAACTACACAATGCACATGCCTGTACTAGTGCAGTTAGATAAGGTGGGCAGTGATTGGAAAATTAACTTTTACGATTTAAACGGCAATTTGGTACCCGATGAAGTTATAGCACCTGGCCAAGAAGGCGACGACAGTTTATACCCAAAACCCGAAGGCATAGTAGACGGTATAATAAATGGGATAATAGATTGGTGGAATAGTATGTTTGGTGGGATAGATTGGCAAAGAGTGGGTATATGGATATTGATTGTTGTTTTAGTTATAGTGAGTTTTCCTGCTTTAGTATTTATACTTCCTTATATTTTAAGGTTAATTTTTAACATCATTAACGGTGTGGGTGATGGCGTGGCACGGCTTGTTGGTCGTGATGGTTAACTAGTATGAGTAAGAGCAAAAATAAGACTTATAAAAAGCGATATAACATGATAGAGAAATATATGCACTATGACGCTATACGCAAAGACGAAACAGGACAGTATACAGAGTTAAAGCAGTGGCACGCAGATAATTTTTGTGAGTGGCATGATAGAGCAATGCAAGCAAAGATTGCTGGCCGGGATATTCGCAAAGATGGTGAATATAGAGAGGCAAAAGCTGAAATGAAAGGTTCAAACAAAGAGCTAGCTAAAATTCGTGCAGGTCTTGTTCGGGGAGTGGATAGTGTGTATGGCAGTATGTCTGACACTTAGCTAAAATACAACACACTTTTTAAAATTTAAAAAAGCTTGTTTGCTTCAAAGTTACACTCGGCTTAATGAGCCGACACAGTGATTTGGTTTGATTTGCAAGATGGTTGAATAAAAAAATAACAGCTGTCTGTGAGTGAGATACAAACAACTGTTAGTGAGTGGTCTATGCCTTTTACTTCAAAGAGTAACTTTCAGCCTGTAACATTCCGCTCTGTCTATGCGTTATTGCAACCATAGCTACCTTTATCAAGGTGACTGCAATATTATTATATAGGAGATTTAAAGAAATGTCAAGTAATGATGTAAAGAATAGAAAAGAATTGTCAAAAGTTAGAGTTTATGGTTCTAGTGAAGTTTGGGAGCGAAACAAGTATAATAAGTGGCAATTTAAGAAAGGAATCAGAGTGATAGGAAAGGTTGATATAAATTTGTCAAGTATGGTCTTAAAGGCGAACAAAAAAGGATATAAGACAGAATTTGTAGAGGATGTTGCCAATCTATCTAAGAAAACTAAAAATGAGATTATAGACTGTTTTTATGATAAGACAGGTAAGAGAACTTCAAAAGATGTAGTATATTTAGTGAAAGAATAAATCTAACAACTAAAAGGAATAGATAACTTATGATAACAATAATATTTGGACCTCCTGGATACGGAAAGACTGCATTTATGACAAGTCGTGCAATTGACTATATGGTAGGCGACTTAGGGCAAGAGGTGTTAGAGAATAGTCGTCGTGAGATTAGACGGTTGCAGCGAATGGGTTATGAACACTTAACAATGCCTTTTCGACACATAGTGTACAGCGACTATGAAATTGATTGTAGTATTTTAGGTTACAACATGAGGCAAAGCTACAAATTGAGTGGTTGGCACTTGGGTTTAAACAAAGATAACTACCCCGTTGCACATCTACCTCCACACGCAGTTATAGCGCTAGACGAAGTGCAGAGATACTATAATAGTCGAGTTAAACAAGGCATTCCAGAGCATGTATCCCGTTTTTTCGAAACGCATCGGCACTACGGCTACACCATATTTTTAGTAGCACAACGCCCAGCTTTAATTGATCGCAACATTCGTTGCATCTGCGACAACTTTATATTTATAGAGAAAATGACAGTTAAGGCAGAAGATGAAGTGCCTATAAAAATCACTTGGGAAACGACAGAGTTTGACAGCACAGAGCAAGCAGAGCGTTACGCAGACAGTAGAGAGGGCAGAGGTAGAAAGGGTAAATATGTATTTAAAGACAATATATTTGCTTGCTACAATTCTACTAGCTTTAAATCACTACATTTGTTTGACAAGGTGTCTAACGACTTTGAGTACGAACAATTTGACAGTGATGATTTAAGTCCACAGAGTGTAATTCAATATAACTATGAGCATAGCTATTTTGCTCCACTGAATTATTATGACCAAAAAAAGTGATAAAAAGAAAAATAGAATAATATTAGCAATCAATAAGTTTTTTGATGCAGTTTTATTTTGCTTAGACATCGTCAATTTAATCAAGCTACTGCTAGACTATTTAGGTATAGTCACAATTATACGCAATCCTGACTTTGACGAATTGGGCATTATATTTTATGTACGCAAAAAGGCATTAGAGATAACTGCCTTGCCTGACATCGTGCAAGTTGAAAAGAAGTGTGAATTTGGTAACAAGATATCTAAGAAAGATTTTTATAAAGATTACAGAGAGCTTAGAAAGAACAGTAAAAGACTGCAACGACGCTTGATGAAACAAGACAAGAGTCGTTGTTTAAAAGTAGAGCAGTCGTCAGAGCAACAAGAGCCTGACAATAAAGAAGTCATAGCAGTATTAGAGCCAAATACAAACTTACCATCAGTCTTGTCGCCGCTACAACTACAACAGCTAGCAAAAGACTTGCTACCGTTGTTAATACAGAGTCAGACGCAGTTTATGAGCAAAGAGCAAAACTCGTCATGATAGTTTACTGTCATGACATTAATTAGCAATTCAGAACAACCACAATAAATATATATAAATAATAGAAATAACAAACAAAAAAATTGGAGGATAAACAATATGGCAAATTTACGAGGCGAGGGTCAATTAGTTGGATATAAAACTTATACAGGCAAAGACAAAATAGTAAAACATGTCTACACGATTTTAAACAACAGTGACTTAGATGAAAAGACAGGTTTATACAGCGTTATACAGCCCGTTGAAATTGTGGAAAGTGGAGAGCAAAAGCTATCTAGTTTGAGGCCACAAAAAGTAGGTTTTGAGGCACAAGCGTCGATGTTTCGAGGTGAGGCTCAATACCGATATGTCAATATACGAGAGTTAGAATAGACGGGTTTACAATTTGAATTGATTATAGAGTAGGTGTTTTGTGGTTGACGCCTATTTTATTTTGTAACTTTTTTCGAACAGTTATCAGATAAACCCCTTTATCTTGTATTTTCAAAAGTTTGTCTACTGTTTTAAACACCCGCCTTAATGAGGCGGTTTGTTAGTTGGAGTTTAGTTGCTGGCACAGCTGTTTTGTTTGGTGCAGTGGGCGAAAAGCTTGCTTTCGCCCACTGCCGTGGCTGTGCCATTACTTGACGATAGGCACACATGTGCGAAAAAGAATAAAAGTAGAAAGTTACTATAAATAATTTTTGCAATGTATTTTTAGTAGTACTATAAATAAAAAACATCTTTAATTAAGAGGTAAATATTTATGAGAGAGAAAGTTCGAGCGACATATGTAACAAGAAAAGTGTTTAATAATGAAGTTGAGAAGTTATCTATAAAAGAGGGCTATCAATTGAATCATGCAGCAGCAAAGAGAGCGAGAGAGAGATACAAGAGAATAAAAGAACAAGAGTACGCAAATTTATATAATTTAGATATGCTAGCGCGACAAAAAGAGTTAGAGCGATTAGAGTTTAAATACATGCCAAAATTGAGCAGTGCGGTTCGTTCTATGTCCAGAGCAAAGAACAACTTAATAGACATCATGCGTTGTAATAAATTTGACTATTTTGTGACGCTGACCTTTGACAAAGAGAAAATAGATAGACTGGACGACACAGCTGTCAGACGAGCTTATAGGAAATGGCGAGATAACATTAAAAAACAATTTGGTCATATGTATTATGTAGCAGTGGAGGAGTACCATAAAAAGGGCGGTCTACATTACCACTTGTTGATAGGCAGCGTCGACAAGAACCAGTTAGGACTAGTAGACAGTGGCAATACGATTACAAAGGGCAGAACAGCAGGGCAGCCCATTTATAACATCACTAGATGGAGGAATGGTTTTTCAACAGCGACAGAGCTGCTGGACAAAACTGCTGCAATGTACTATATAGCAAAGTATTTGACAAAGAATGCAGTTGACCCTAGATTTTTCAACAAGAAACGGTATTTTACCAGTCAAAATGTAAACAGGCCCTCTGTTGAAAGAACACAACATATTGATACGGATAGACAGTCTGATTTTGACATATTTGATTCTATCATGATTGAACTTTATGATATTGAGTACGGCGATGTCAATCATGACTACACAGTATTGAGTCGTTCACTGACAGATGAGTCAAGTCAAGAGTTAATAGAGGAACGCAAAAAGTTAGCAGACGAGTATCTAGCAAATAGAAAACAGATGCGCATAGATAAAGAGAAATCGTATGTATTGCGACAGTTTGAGCGACATAGCAGTAAAAATATTCGTGATAAGTATAGATATGATGCGTCCAATTCAGAGAAGTACAATAAAGTGATGAGTATATTTTTTAATGACAAAGTCTTGACACAATCAGAAGTATTAGAACAGCTGAATCAAAGACGAATGAAAAGCATTCAGAGTGATAATACTTTGCTGTTGCGTACAAATAGAGACTTTTTTACCTGTAAGTCAATGACTGATGAAGTGACAAATGAAACTAGATTTTTAAGTAGTGAAGAGTATGCTCTTGAAAAATTAAAGAAGGAGTTTTTACAGTTAGAAGAGTGGGGGTTATAAATTTTTAAAGCGATGATAAAAGTAAAAGCAAAATATGCTGTTAATGGTAGTAGAGTAAAACAATTTACAGCAATTATAAATTACGATGATATAACAGAAAGTAATTATTTAAGTATTATGCAAGTTCTGTCAGATTTAATTCAAGACAAGTTTAAAACAGGTAGTAGTCCTTGTATTTTTCAGTTCGAGGGTATTATATTTGTGATGATAATTTAGAAAGAATCTAATTTGATAAGTTCTTATAATGTTGCTGTAATTGTATACTAATCTAAATCACAGAATCGAGTTAGGTTACCCATATCTTTGATGATGTCGGGAGTGTTAAGAGTTTGATAATATCTACAAACAGATTTACTATTTACCAAGATAGTGTCATTAGAGGAATCAAAGATGTAGTAGTTTTCGTCAGAGATGTACAGTTTGGCATTTTTAAGTATTAAGAAGTTAGGGTTATTTGAATTAATACTGACATCATCACAGATATAAAAGCACTTGTGGCACTGAACGACATAAATTTTTTGATTGCTAATTTCATTTGTTTTTATTGTTTTTTGATTGTTAACTTCATTTGTTACTATTATTTCCATACGCACATTGTAGCAAAACAAAAAATAAATGTCAAGAGTAATCAAACATATTCATTTTAATTTATTGTGACAACACAAAAAACACATAGCTTGACAAAAGTTTGGTTATGTGGTATAGTTTGTGGTATAAAATATTTAAGATGCATAGTGTACTACATTTAGTATTTTTAAGATATTAAATATCTATATATAGTGTGTTTATTTTTTAGGTTTGTCTGTAAATGATGAGCCTATTTTTATTTATTTTTAAGTGACAACGCCATCTTTGAATTTGGTCAAATTTTTACCAAACTTTCAAAATCCAGCACCCAACAATTACACCAATAATTGTTGCAATGATTGCGACGGGAATTGCATAACGCAAGTTCTTGACTTTGCTTTGAGAAAAGTAAATTGTAGCTACGTAAAATATAGTTTCACTGCTACCATATATTAAAGATGCTGCTTTGCCGATATAAGTATCCGTACCGTATGTGGCATAGATATTATCTAAAATTGCCATAGCTCCCGCTCCTGATAGTGGTCTAATCAAAATGAGTTCGGTTAATTGGGGAGGTATACCTATGAAATTGAAAGCAGGTGAAACAAAGTTTGCAATTTTAGCAGAAATCCCTGTCTGTCTAAAAACTTCCACAGCTATCATGACTGCCAAAAGGTACGGAAAAACTTTAAACATCAAGTTTAAAGCTTGTCCAGCTCCTTCTACAAATGACAGATAAGCGTTTTGTTTTTTGACAATGGACAAACAAAGTATGAAAATAAATAGTGCAGGTATGATGTAAACTGTAAATTGCATAAGTTATATGATGATTAAAATTAAGGAATAGTACGGATATTTTATATTGGTTTTTCTTTAAATATTTTGGACAGTATTTTTACAAGTAGCACCCCAACAAATGTAGATACCACTGTGGCAATAATTGAGGGCAGCAAAAAACTCGTCGGGTCAGAGCTGTTGTGATTTATTCTCATGCCAATAACAGTAGTCGGTAAAAGTTGCAAACTTGTTGCACTTATCACGGTTAACATAATCATGTTTGTGCTGGCTGTTTTTCTTTGTGCTCCCATTGATTGAACTGCACTAATGCCCATAGGAGTAGCTGCGTTTCCTAATCCTAAAAAATTTGCAGATATGTTGAGTGAAACATATTTTTTACTTTCCTCACTGATGTCTTTACCGAATAAAAACTTTATGATTGGTTGCAATATCCACGCTATCTTTTGGCTTACTCCCAGCTTGTCCATTATGTTTAGCATGCCTAGCCACAAACCGTATATAGCAACTAGACTGATGCTTAGCTTTACGGCATCATTAGCTCCTTGCGTCATAGCAATTACGGCAAGTCCAGGATTGTATAGTATAGAAACAATACAACTCAACAGTAGTACCATAATCCAAATAATGTTCATATATATAAATATTATGGATAGAAAGATTTTATGATTTAATATTTTGAACAATTCAATATTTATGTTATACTATAAAAATGAAAAAAGTACTATGCATAAACGATTTATCTTGTATTGGTAGATGTAGTTTGAGTGTATCTTTGCCAATTTTGGCGTGTCAAAATATAGAAGCAGTGCCGCTACCAACGGCGGTGTACAGTATGCACACAGGGTACAGTGGGCATATCTCTATCTGTAATGATATAGACCAAATTGTACAGTCATGGAATAATTTAAAGTTAAAGTTTGATTGTATATATAGCGGTTTTTTAAAAAATCAAATACAGATACAAACAGTTAAAAATTTGATTGTAAAATTTGATTGTCCAAGTTTTATTGACCCTTGCTTTGCAGACGGTGGGCAGTTGTATGATGGTTATGACATGGGCTATGTAGAGCATTTCAAATCTTTGATTGTGGGCGCAGATGTAATTTTACCCAATATTACAGAAGCTTGTTTTTTGACTGGCACAAAATTTAAACAGGGCATTGATACAAAAAGGAGTGCAGAAGATTTGGCAAAAAAACTGCTCTATATTGGCGTAAAAAGTGTAGTTATCAGTGGGGTGTGTTTTGACAATGCCTCAATGGGTGCTGTTTTGGCAAGTTCTAGTGGATTGCAATATTTTTCACACGCTAAAATAGAGGGTGCTTTTAGTGGTGCTGGCGATATTTTATCCAGCATTTTTGTAGGACAAATGACTCAAAAAAAAGGTATAGAGCAGTCGCTTAAAACCGCACTAAGACTTACTGTAAAGGCTTTAAGTTTGACAAAAAATTGTGATTTTGGCATAAATTTTTATGGTATTTTACAGGATTTAATAAATTTAGATTGACAAAAAATTTTACAGAGTATATACTATCTTTCATGAAAGATAGACTCATTATTTTTTCAGACTATGGTTTGGATGACGCCGTAGCGTTGATTTATTTATTGGACAACAGATGCTACAAAAACATGGATATTGTTGCTGTCGCAGGGAATACGACAGCTCAAAACAGCTTGAATAATGTGCAAAAATTATTGGCAAATTATGATGGAGATAAGAGTGGGCTGACGATTATAGATACCACAAGTGAACCACAAAATTTTGCAGAATT
>JAITUJ010000037.1 GCA_031286385.1 Clostridiales bacterium
AAAATGCAGCTAGTCCACTTACAATACCGACTACTCCGGCAATTTTTGTAAATACTGTACTAATCTCATATTCAAAAGTAAAGTTCTCCAATGCCAATAAAAAAAACAACAACATCAGTGTACCAAAGGCAATTTGTGATATGCGATTATGCTTAAAAGTACCTACGAAAAAAACAGCAGTAAACAGTCCCCAAATTAGCAAATAAAAACCCATTGAATTGTTGGGAGATTTCTGTATGCTATCAAAAGGAGTTATAAAAATTAACATTAAAGATATCCAAAATAGACCGTATAAAGTAAAAGCAACGCCCCCAAAAGTGTTAGATTGCTTAAACTCCAACAGACCAGCACAAAATTGTGCTACACCTCCCAATGCTATCCCCATTGCAACTATCATAATATTTAGTTCAAACAATCCAACATTTTGCAAGCTTAACAATACCGTCGTCATGCCAGCTCCAAACAAACCCAAAGGTGCTACATTGCATTTTTTTTCGTAAGTTTTTTCCATATACACAATTATACTATAAATTATTAATTTAGACAAATGTTTTACACTATTATTTGTGTTTAAATTAAAATTTTTGTTTTAACTTCTGCTATCAAACACAACCATAACAAAGTAAGATTTATTTACTAGATTTTTTTGCGTACTTTTTTTCAAACTTTTTAAGCTCACTTATTTGCTCTCTAAGCTTTATAGCTGTTTCAAAGTCAAGTTCTTTACTTGCTTGATTCATTTGCAATACAAGTTGTTCAATGGTTGATTCTATGTCTTCAATATTGACAGAAGGTTTTACTTGCTCTGTTATTTCTAGCGTATTTTTTATCTTTTTGTATATAGTTTTTGGAACAACGCCGTTGTCCAAGTTAAACTTATGTTGCAATTCTCTGCGTCTTGATGTAGTGTCTATTGCTCTTGACATACTGCCTGTGATGTTGTCAGCATACATAATGACACGACCATTAGAATTTCTCGCAGCACGCCCAATCGTTTGAATCAAACTGCTCTCACTACGCAAAAAACCTTCCTTGTCTGCATCAAGTATGGCAACTAGTGAAACTTCTGGGATATCTAAACCTTCTCTCAACAAATTTATACCGACTAAAACATCAAATTCGCCACGCCTTAGCGCTTGTACAATCTGTATTCTTTCTATTGTGTCTATCTCACTGTGCAGATACTTCACCTTGCAACCTTGCTGTGCCAAATATTGGGTAAGACCTTCCGCCATCTTTTTGGTCAAAGTGGTAACCAATACTCTTGCGTTGACCTTAGCAACCTTGTCAATTTCTCTCTGCAAGTCCTCTACTTGTCCTTTTATTGGTCTAACTTCTATGGTAGGGTCCAAAAGCCCTGTTGGTCTTATTATTTGTTGCGCTACATTTCCACTAAGTTCCAATTCGTATTGAGCTGGCGTTGCAGATACATAAATTGTCTGTCCAATTTTATTGTTAAACTCTTCAAATTTTAGTGGTCTATTGTCAAATGCTGCTGGCAATCTAAAACCATAATCGATTAGACTGGACTTACGAGCAAAATCTCCTTTGTACATACCTCTCACTTGGGGTATTGTTATGTGACTTTCATCTACAAAGAGCAAAAAATTTGGTTTAAAATAATCTAAAAGAGTAAAAGGAGCAGTGCCAGGAGCTCTATCATCAAAGTATCTACTGTAATTTTCTATACCTGAACAAAATCCAATTTCTCTAATCATCTCCAAATCATAGTTTACTCTCTCCTTTATTCTCTGTGCTTCTATCAACTTGTCATGTGATGTGAACCATTCCACTCTTTCAATCATATCTTGTTGTATCTGGTTCAATGCTTTTTTCATCACATCACCATGAGCTACATAGTGTGTAGCAGGCATGATGCCCACATGTTTTAACTTATTTTTTGTCCTGCCGGTAACGGTATCAAACTCTGATATGCTTTCTATTGTGTCGCCAAAGAATTCTATCCGAACGCCACAATCTGCACTGTAAGACAAAAATACTTCAATAATTTCACCTTTCACTCTAAAAGTAGATCGCTGCGTGTCTATATCGTTGCGCTTATAATTTATACCCACCAGCTTCCTAATCAATACGTCTCTGTCTATTGTATCCCCTGGACGCAAGGAAACCGTCAGATTAAAGTAAGTTTCTGGTGCCCCCAAACCATATATACAAGATACTGACGCTACTATGATGGTGTCATTGCGTTCATAAAGACTACATGTTGCACTGTGTCGCAATCTTTCTATTTCATCATTTATTTTAATGTCTTTTTCAATGTAAGTATCTGACCTTGCTATATATGCTTCTGGCTGGTAATAGTCATAATAACTGACAAAAAACTCTACTCGGTTGTTTGGAAAAAACTCTCTAAACTCATTACAAAGTTGTGCTGCCAATATTTTGTTGTGCGCCAATATCAAAGCTGGTCTTTGAGTTCTCTCAATAATATTGGCCATAGTGTAAGTTTTGCCACTACCTGTGACGCCCAATAAAACTTGACTGCGTATTCCGTCATTGATCCCATCAACTATACTGTCAATGGCTTGCGGCTGATCACCAGAAGGCTTATAATCACTTTTTAGCTCAAATTTATGTGCACTTTTATCCATACTCATCAGATTATATCATAAAACTCTCCAACATGTAAAGTTGGAAAGTTTTTAAAATAATACATAAAATTACATCATAGCAATTTCATACAATTCACTATTAAAAATTTTCTTTTGGGAAAGACCCTCTTTTATGTCTATATCAAAAATTTTATTCTCTTTTATGCCTACTATTCTGTTCGTTTTATTATTTTTTAACAATCTAACGGCGTGGGCACCAAACTGCGTTCCTAGCCTCCTATCAAACCCGCTTGGACTACCCCCTCTTTGTGTATGCCCCAAAACGACAGTGCGAACACTGAATTCACCCACTTCCTTGATTTGAGCTTTAATCTGCTCTGCTGTCGAAAAACCTTCGGCGACCACCATTAAAAAACTTCTTCTGCCAAAATCTCTACCTTTTATGATTATGTCCACCAACTTTTTTGTAGATATTGGCACTTCGGGACATAAAATTGCTTGAGCTCCACCGGCAAGACCAGAGTACAGAGCAAGGTCACCACAGTTGCGACCCATGACTTGCAAAATCAAAACTCTCTCATGCGACTCCATTGTATCACGCAACTTGTTGATAGCATCTAAAATTGTATTGCAAGCAGTGTCAAAACCCAGGCTGAACTCTGTATAAGCTAGGTCATTATCTATTGTTCCTGGAATCCCTATTGTGCTTACCCCCAAATCACTCAACGCTTTTGCACCCTTAAAAGACCCATCTCCCCCAATGACTACTATACCTTGTATGCTATTTTTCCTAAGCACTTCCAAGGCTCTTTGTTGTCCTGCTTTTGTTTTGAAAGCTTCACTCCTTGCCGAACGCAAAAAAGTACCACCTTGGTGAATTATATTGCCAACTTCCAATGGACCCAAAGGAATAAACTGACCGCTCATTAAACCCTCGTAGCCTCTCTCCACCCCAACAACTTCAAAGTTGTAATAATTACCGCTCCTGACAACTGCTCTAATGGCAGCGTTCATACCTGGGGCATCTCCACCACTAGTAAGTACACAAATTTTGTTCATAAAACTCCTATATTTTTTGCAAAGAGCAAATAAATTGTATTATATCACAAAAATACAATTTCTGCAAGTGTAATGCAAACTATTTAACAAGCTTTTAACATGTACTTGCATTTTTGATTTTTGCCTTTGATGCAACAGAAAGAACAGCAACAATTTCATCCGTCAGTTTAGTTGCTGTCTTACTGTCACCCCAGTCGGCTACATTGTATCCCAGCGACTGCAACTTCTCCGTTACGCTAGGCGTTATATTTTTATCTTTTCTAGCCATATCTTTATCCCTCATCTCAATTACATAACATAACTACCATAAAAAATTATATAGATTTCCTATTTCACATTTTTGCACTCTTTAATTTCTTGACCAGTTTATATAAAGCTCCTTTAAATGCTTATTTTTGCTTTTGGAGTTTTTCTAATCACATGCTCATGGTCTTTTAGCAAAGGTGAAATTACTTGATTAATAAATTCGGCAGTTTGTACACTAGCCATACCTGTATAATTTTTTGGTAACAAAATTTCATCAAACTTATGCAAGATTTTTTTAAAAAGTACATCTGATTTAAGTCGTTCAATCAAGTCACAAGGCTGACCACAGAGTTTGATGGATTTACTAGATTCCATACTGTGTTTTCGTATAGCCTCATGCAACTGTTGTCTATCTCCACCTTGTGCTACCCCTTGCATGATAATATTTTCTGTCACCATAAAAGGCAATTCTGCTCGTATATTTTTTTCTATTATCTTTTCATAAACTACTAGGTTGCTAGTTATATCTAAGTAAAGATTGAGTATACTATCTACACTCAAAAAGCCCTGTGTCATACTTATTCGACGGTTTGCACTGTCATCTAATGTACGCTCCAACCACTGTGTACTTGCAGTGACGCTAGCATTTATAGGCAAACTAATCGCAAATCTTGCCAAACTACACAAACGCTCACTTCTCATAGGGTTTCTCTTATATGCCATAGCTGATGAGCCTATCTGGTCAATTTCAAAAGGTTCTTCTAACTCCTTTAAACTCATCAACAATCTCAAATCACATCCAAATTTTGACGCACTTTGCGCAATGCTGGACAGACAACACAAAATTTGATAGTCAACTTTTCGAGAATACGTCTGACCTGTCAAGGGATACACTCCATCAAACTCAAACTCATTGGCAAGTTGTCTATCCAATCTGTTTACCTTTTTCTCATCGCCATTAAACAGTTCTAAAAAACTAGCCTGCGTCCCTGTCGTACCTTTTGCTCCCCTCAACTTTAAACTTGATATAGTTTGACAGACCAAATCATAGTCGCATTTTAAGTCGTACAACCAAAGAGCTGCTCTTTTACCCACAGTTGTAAGCTGTGCTGGTTGCAAATGTGTCCACCCCAATGTTGGCAAGTCCTTGTACTTAAAAGCAAACTCACTTAGATTTTGCATTGTTTGGAGCAACCGAACTTTTATCAATTGCAATGCATCTCTGAAAATTATCAAATCTGCGTTGTCTTTTACAAAACAACTAGTGGCTCCCAAATGCAATATAGGTTTTGCCAGTTTAGCTTGCTCTCCATATGCCAAAATGTGCGCAAAACAGTCATGTCTAGTCTGTTTTTCATACTTTTCAATAGCACAAAAATCAATATCTTCTTTAAATTTTTTTAAATCATCAATCTGTTGCCTGGTTATATTTAGTCCCAAATCTTTTTGAGTTTTTGCCAATGCAATCCACAATGCTCTCCAAACTTTTGCTTGATGTAGACTTGAAAACAAACGGAGCATCTGTTCACTTGCATATCTGTCTGTAAACGGGTCTTGATATTTTTCTTCTTTCATATTTTTTTAATATACAACCTTATCTCACAAAAATTTTTATAAATGTGATGCAATATAGTCATTTAAATTCGTAAAAAAAATCTTATCTATACTTTGCAAATCAAATCCATTATTATACAAATAAAGTCTTAAACTTTTAAAACTCTGATAATCTTGCATACATCTTAAATGAGTTGTACCAAAAAAATCAGTACCTATACACAAGTTGTCTATGCCATATCTCTGCACAAACCAATCTATATGTACAAAAATAGATTGCAAGTCATCATATCCCAAAAAATCCTTAACCAATGTCAACCCTACCATACCTCCACATTTTACAATTAAGTCGCACTGATTTTTGTCAAGGTTACGGGCATGGCTGTGGACTTCTTCAAAACAAGTGTGACTGCAAACTATGTTTTTGCCCTGCATGCACTCAATAATATCATAAAAACACTGCTTGCTTGCGTGTGCCGTGTCCACAATTTTGTGGTTTTCTAACAACAATTTACATAAAGATTTCCCATTATCAAGCAATCCTAAATTCCCTTCCATACAGCTACCCGCGTATATATTGTTTCTGTTGTGTGTCAACCCATAAAACAAAAAAGGTAAATTTACAATATCGTCAAAACTTGCATCAACAATATTTAAATCTTCTATACTAAATATCAAGTTGTTTTTGTGCTGACGACCTAATTGTAAAAATGGCGCAAGTAGACTTTCTATACTCTCCATTGACAATGCAAACTTACTTGTCCACAGTGCTGCCACAACGCTCACGCCACTGCTCATTTGCCCGTGTAAATAATCCAATTTATTTTTTAAGCTACACTTATGAGTAATTATATCATTATGAAAATCAAAAATCATATAATATTATATTAAATACAAACAAGAATAGTTAAAGTTATTTTGGGATTACAAATGTGTTGCAAAATTTTCAAACTACTTTCTTTTTTTCTTTCTTTTGAGCATTTTTTTGATTTAAACTGTTGCTGTCTTCTATGCCACATGCTTGTTTAATAAGGTTAAATATATCATAAAAACCGGAAAATCTCTCCAACTCTGTTATATTTGTGACGTGATAATTGCTCATTTTTTCAAACTCTTGACTAGCTTCCAACCCCAACTGTAACATTTTGTCCCGAACATTGCCCATAACAATGATGTCAATATCACTTATTACCGCTGTCAAAGCACAGCTTGTCGCCAATTGATATAAATAGTTTAGGTACCAACTCAATTCTCTTTTATACATAGTGTCGTCTTTGATTCTGCTCATTCTTTTATTGTATTTTTTTTGCATACTTTCGTAGCTTTTCTTCAATCCATCATACACATACCTGAAAAAAGAATACACTCTCTTTACTGCATACGCCTTGTTATACTGCATCAACTCATCCAAAAAGTCATTTAGATAGTCTGCAATGATACCAAAGTCTTTTAACTCCATGATAAAGATTTCCACTCTGTTGTTACCAATCAACTGAATTCTTGGCATAAGACTATCTAGACAGTTATCTACACTTTCAAAAATCAAATGCTCTCTCTGTTTATCTCCCTTATCATTAAACAGGTCACTGTAACATACACTGTGAGCGTATTTAGCAGCAAAGGCACTGGCAGATGATAGTTTTTCAAAAAGGTCTCTCCTATGTGACAAAAACTTGCTAGTAAAGACCGCATTATTGTTGTAGTATCTCTCTCTCAATGGCAAGATATTTTTATCTATATATACAAGCACACTACTTATATCCGTTTTCGTACTGTGAACAAAAGCGGCATTTAAACTCTGAGCATAGGACATAAAACTAGAACACAGTGCTTTTGCCTTTGCAGCTTGACTGCGTGCTGGCAGATCTAAATCATGCTCAAAAAACTGATTCTCTATTATTTTGGGTGCTATGACATTTTGACAAGCGCTTATCCCAATATCAGCAATTCCCACACAGTTCAATGACATGCTAGGATTGTGTGCCATGATAGCCTCTTTATCAATGTCTATTATTTTTTTGATAGACAACGAAAATTCCAATGATAGCTTTCTAAGTGTACTCCAATCTTGTTCGTCACTCAATGCCTTTTGCAATCTATTGTAATGCTTTGAAATAATGATATAACATTGGCTGTATATCAATGTTAAAAAACTCAATCTCTTTGGCAAATCAACTCTTGCGTTTATCACTTTTTCTACTGAATCTGTCAAAGCACAAGCTACATGGTCTACGATGTCAAATTCTGCACTTTTCTCTTCTTCGTAAATATGACACATATGACTAAAATATACAGCCAAATAGTGGTTTGGATTAAACTGTAAAGTTTTCTCAAAGTACTTAATTGCTTGACCAAAATCAGCATTGTCAAAATATTCCTGACCAGCAGTATATGCTTGATTGGCTAAGTCAGAATCCACTAAAAACCCCATTTTTTTATTTGGTGCTTCCCCAAAATTTTCACCACAAACTTGACAGCTGTATCTACCAGACTGCCATTTTTTTAGCAAAACACTATTTTTACACCTTGTACAAATCGCAAAATATTCCATTATACCCCTAAAATTTAGCAATAAGTAAATGTTGAAAACAATTTAACTACCTACTGCGTAACATATATAATGTTTAGATACTATTATACTACATTACACAAACTTTGTAAACCAAATTTTGTAAAAACTGTCAAAGCTGGGTAACAAAAAAATTTAATATATAAATTATATTTTTTTGAAAGTTTAAGTATAAAGTAGTTGACTAATTTGAAAAGTTGTGTTAAGATTTATAGTAGATATAAATTATGTAAGCAATTGTAAATACAAATAAAATTTTTATAAAAATTTTTAAAATTTATTGAAAAACGAATGATAAAATTGTTGTTGCAAAGGTTGTAAGCAAGTTTTTGTAAATACATAAAGTGACAGAACTCAAACGACGACTTTGCAAAATAGTAGTATAAAAAAGGGAAATATGAATTATTTTATTGATGTATACGGGTGCCAAATGAATGTAGCAGAATCACAAGGTCTGGCTGGTATATTAGAAGACGCTGGCTGGACAAAAGTACAAAATAAACAGGATACAGATTTGTTGATTTTTTATACTTGTTGTATAAGAGAAAGTGCAGAAGACACAGTTTATGGCAATATCGGCGCTGCAAAAGCAATCAAAAAGAAAAATCCCAATATGATTATAGCACTTGGTGGTTGTATGGCACAAAAGAAAGGTACAGCAGAAAAAATTCAGAGAAGTTATGGTCACGTGGATATTTTATTCGGAACGGCTCACCCTTATAGATTGCTGGACTATATTGATGAATGGCAACAAAAAAAGACTCTGTATCTAGCAACAAACGGAAAAAGAGATATGGACATCACAATGCCAACTTTGCATGACAGCAAAGTTTTTGCAAAGGTGAATATCATGAACGGTTGTGACAAATTTTGCACATATTGTATTGTTCCATTTGTTCGCGGTAGAGAAGTCAGTAGGAACTTTGACAGCATTGTAGAAGAGTGTAAACAACTTATTCAAGATGGATATAAGGAGTTGACTTTAATTGGTCAAAATGTAAATTCTTATAAATATAACGACAAGAATTTTGCTCAACTTTTGGACACTGTGAGTAAGTTGCCAGGCAAGTTTAGAGTAAAGTTCATATCTCCTCACCCACAAGACATGAGTGATGAGGTCGTGAAATTGGTTGCCAATAACCAAAATGTTGCAAAAGTAGTACATCTACCACTTCAATCCGGAAGCAACCGTATTTTAAAAAAAATGAATCGTACCTATTCAAGAGAAAGATTCATGGATTTAGTGAACAATATTAGGCACAATTGTCCTGAATGCAGTATAACTACGGATATTATGGTTGGATTTCCAACGGAAAATGAAAATGATTTTTTGGATACATTAGATATTGTAAATAGAGCAAAATTCAACAGTATTTTTAGCTTTGTTTACAGTATACGAAGTGGAACGCCGGCTGCCAAAATGGAAGGACAAATAGATGCAGCAACTAAAAAAGAAAGGATAGTACAACTAATCAAATTACAAAGTACAATAGGACAAGCTCATGCAAGCAATGCAGTGGGAAAAGTGTACAATGCCCTTTGCGTACAATATGACAATGACAAAGCTTTGTGCAGAACAATCTGCGACAAGTTAATAATTTTGTCAAAAGACAGCGCATCAATAGGAGAATTTGTTGACATTGAGGTCACTGCAAATAAAAATAGTAATTTAATAGGAAAATTATACAAAAGGAAAATAATATGAGTAGTGGAAAAAAAGAAAGCGAAAAAGTACATGTTCAACATTTGACGCCTATGTTTCAGCAATATTACGAAATAAAGTCACAAGTGGAAGACTGTATTTTATTTTACAGATTAGGTGACTTCTACGAAATGTTTTTTGAAGACGCCATACTAGTAAGTAGAGAACTTGATTTAACTTTGACAGGCAGAGAGTGTGGATTGGAAAAAAGAGCACCCATGTGTGGTGTTCCACTCATTGCACATGAAAGCTACCTGTCAATATTGGTACAAAAGGGCTTCAAAGTCGCTATATGTGAACAAACTAGCCCACCTGGCAAAGGTCTAGTCAGGCGTGAAATCACAAAAATTATCACAAAAGGTACAGCCATTGACCCTGGAATGATAGGTGCAGATAGTACAAACTATTTATGTTGTGTTTACTATGATGATGACGATACGGATAGTGATTCGGATTTTAGCAAAGAACAGGAGTCGTATTGTTTAAAAAAATACGGCGTATCATGGACAGATTTATCAACTGGTCAATTCAACTTCCAAGTGTGTGAAGATGTACAAAAATTACAAGATTTACTGAGTGTGATGAGACCAAAAGAAGTGATTTGCAATGAAGCTGTATATTCAGACAGTTTTGATTTTTTTGTAGTGACATCAGGCGATTGTCCAAAATTTTCAAAATATTATGAATGGGCTTTTGAGATAAATGCTGCTATAAAAATTTCAAAGGAAAATCTTGATAAAAATATTTTTGATAAAATAAAGAATAATAAATGTTCTCTGTGCGCGATTGGGGCTTTACTCTCCTATATCAGGCAGAACAATAAGTCTTTTATGGCAAAAATTTTGGACATAGAGCAGCATGCCCATGAAGAATATGTGACCATTAGTCACTATACCAGAAGAACACTTGAAATTTCCCATAATATGAAAGATAACGGTAAAACAGGTACACTTTGCAGTGTATTGAACACAGCCAATACAGATATGGGTAAACGCTTGCTAAATAGCTGGATAACACAACCTCTCGTAGATAGTGATAAAATAAACTTGCGTTTAGATGCAGTAGAAATTCTTTTTAACTCATTACAAATTAGAGACGGTATTTTAAAAGAATTGAAAAATTTATATGACATTGAACGATTAAGTATGAGAATATTGCATAAAAATGTTCGACCACAAGATTTATTAAACTTGTCAAAGTCATTACACAGTATACCAAAAATTTTAACATTATTAAAAGACCTAAATCAACCTTCCAATAATCCTTTAACTTTAAAAACTAGCGTTAGCAAAAGCTTACAGTATTTACAAGCCCATTTAGAAAGCCACAGTGAATTTTGTGAACTGATTGATAAGTCCATTGATGTAAATGCAAGTTTGAGAATACAAGATGGAAATGTAATTGCGAATGGTTACAGTCGCAAGTTGGATGATTTAAGACAAATAAAAAAAGATGGAACCAGCATAATCGCAAGTATAGAAATAAAAGAAAGAGAATCAACAGGCTTTAAAAAATTGAAAATCACCTATAATAAAGTGTCGGGATACTGCATAGAATTGCCAAAATCTCATACAGCTGTTCCATATTATTATAAAAGAAAACAAACCATGTCCAATGTCGAAAGGTATTCATTTAAAGAGCTAAAAGAAGTAGAAAAAGAAATACTAAATGCACAAGATAATATTATAAAAATAGAAGCAGAATTATATGCAAAGCTCACAGAAAATTTAGAAAAACATGTTAAACCGATTTTAAAGACAGCTACACTTTTAGCCGAATTGGATTGTTTTGTTACTATGGCAAATTTTGCAGCTAAATTTAACTATGTAAGACCTATTGTAGACAAAAATTTAAGACGCATTGATATTGTAGAGGGTCGTCACCCAGTAGTAGAAAATTTACTAGGAAGCTTTGTACCAAATGATACATTTTTAAATTCTGACAACCGAACGATGATTATTTCTGGCCCTAACATGTCTGGAAAATCAGTATACATGCGTCAAGTAGCTTTAATAGCAATGATGGCACAATGTGGGTTTTTTGTGCCTTGCAAAAAATGCGAATTGTCACCTGTAAAAGGTATATTTGCAAGGATAGGTTCAGGTGATGACATGATGAGCTCTCGCAGTACTTTTATGGTAGAAATGTCAGAAGTGGCACATATATTAAACAATTTAACAGAAAGCAATCTTGTATTACTTGATGAGCTTGGAAGAGGTACTGCAACTTATGATGGAATAAGTATTGCAAAGGCAGTAATAGAACATTTGGTACACTATACAAAGTGTTACACTATGTTTAGCACGCATTATCATGAATTGACAGAGTTAGAAAATTTGCCAAGTACACACAACTTCCACATGCAAGTGAATGAAATTGGTGAGTCTATTATATTTTTAAATAAGTTAATAAAAGGTAGTTCAAACAAAAGCTTTGGAGTCCATGTCGCTGCTATGAGTGGTTTGCCAGACAGTGTCATTAAAAGAGCAAAAGAACTATTGGATACATTACATGTGTCATAAATTTAAAAAATTATTCACTGAAATTTAACCAAAAGACCTTTATCGCAACACCATTGCAATAAAGGTCTTTTGGTTTTACTTACTATCTTATAAAAACTTTATATAGCTTAAATTTTTATTATCTTTATAGTCATATGTTGATTTGCTGTTATTGTATCTGCTTTCTCTACATGCAATGTACCGGGTAATTCAGCTTTATTTTTTCCATCAAAACTAATCGTAATGTGTCCTAATGACTCCAAATTATGATTGACCACATCACCTACCGCAGTCACTTTAAAAGATTGCTCCCCCAATATTAAGGTCATACCAGGCATAATCTGCTCGGATACTGGCACTATTTTAATATTGTAACAGTAGTCTACTAATGCAACAGGAATATCATTGCCAAACAATACTATTAATTTACTATCTGTCAAAAAATTTTCCGCCAACTTACCCACTGACAAAATTTGCGTTTCAAATATAACTTTCATATATATAACTCCCATTTATGCATTATGCATACAGTCCAATGCTAAGTAGCCACGCTACAATAACCCTAGGAATACCATTTAGAAATCTTGAATACAAAACAGCAGGCACTCCTACTTCCACAGTTTCCGCTTTTGCATCAGCTAATCCCAGTGCAACTGGAATAAAGTCACAGCCATTTTGCGTATTAATCGCAAACAATGCAGGCAATGCAAGCCCCGGAGCAATGTTCCCTTTACCAATTTCTACACCAATCAAAGTACCCACAATTTGTGAAATTACAGCACCAGGACCTAAAAAAGGTGACAAGAAAGGCAGTGAACATATGAAACCGATAGCAATCAAACCAAATACATTACCTGCCATAGGTGTCAGTGCGTTTGCAATTACATCTCCAATACCAGAACCTTGAATAATACCAATCAACAAAGATACAAATGCCATAAATGGAATGATAGTATGCAACATCGTTTGCACAGCATTGCGAGCTGCTTGGTTAAAAATTGCGACAACGCGACCAGCTCCCATACCAATCTTTGCAATAATACTCCCTTGTGCTGCTTTTTGAGCAGAAATCTTTTGCGTTGTATCAAACTTGGGAGTTTTTGTATCTTGTGCTTGTGATGGAGATTGTGATTCCACATCGTCCATTTCAACCTCATCAGCTAAACGAATTTGCTCTAATCCGACAGCCGACACATAAATTTCCTCTGTAATATATTGAGCCAATGGACCACTTTTACCTGTTGCTACAATATTGATAGTTGGAATGCCTTTTTGAGGGTAAATACCACATCTCAGTGTACCACCACAATCTACAATAGCGACTGCAATTTCTTCATCAGGAATTCTAGTCTTAAAACCATTAACAGCTTCCATTCCCGTTAAATTTACAATTTTGTCAACAATAGCGGGTTTTTCTCCCCCCCCCGTTATATACAAAATTTTGTGTTTTTGTTCGGTAGGGTTAATCGTCAATGGACCACCAAAACCTCCACTTCCTTTTTCTACTACTATACTTTTAAAAGACACTTAAATTCTCCTTTAATTTGCATTTTACTCTTGTATAGACATTTTAAAAATTAAATTTTACTGTAATCTCATATTTTTAACTTTTACTCATTACCTTACTCAACTTAACGCCCTGCTGCTTGCTAACATATGATGTCATAAAGTCTGTAACCCAGCCTCCAATAAAATTCATAACTAACCCAACCAACATGTAGCGTATAGCCAAATCCATCAGATTTAAACCTAATGCAGTAATTCCAGATGCAATGCCCAACCAAACAAAAAGCTCACCAGGATTTATGTGAGGGAAAACACCATTACTTGTATGATTTGCTTGCATCGTCACAGCTACCCACCCTGGTTTATAAAATTCTGGCAAAAATTTTCCCATAGAAATGCTCATTGGATTACCCAAAGTGAAAGTAGCAATGAACGGCAAAATCAAATAACGGAAAAAGATGTTTTTCCCACCCTTCTCAGCAAACCTATTTATTCTATCTTCGCCAATCAAAGAGGTTACCGCGTTCATTGCTACCAATAGCATCAAGACAAAAGGCACAATGCCCGTCATCCAACTCAAAAAAACTTCACCGCCTGTTTTAAAAAGGCCCATGAATCCATCTGCGACTTTAACAATCCAATCCATTTTTTATACTCCTTTTATCTTTTAGCTTTTTTTTGTGATTTTTATATTTTTCTTTTGCACGAAAGATGTTGAAACCAAACGGTGTAAATAGTGAATACTTGTCTGATTCCATTGTTCCAGTTAAATAACGAATATAAAGCTCTCTTGCATTTTCTACTGCCCTTGCTTTAAAAGTGTGCAATTGCTTGACATTTTCATTATTTCCATCAAGAGTTATCAAACTTTGACCATTAAATAGTGTAAAAGGCTTAATTTTAGCAAAGACAGAAACTCCTTGCATCATTGCACCCTCAATAATATTGCCGTCATCATTGATAGCAAATAATATTACTGTTCCCGCGATAAATCGTCCACTTTTCTTACCCGTGACAACTTTACCCAGTTTGCGCAAATTAATAAATGTGCTATTGAAAGATTTAATTTGCCTTAATGCCAACACACTCTGCAACAAAAAAGCAGCTAAGAATATTATACCAAAAGTAATTAAATTTGACACATCAATCTCCTAATTTTAGCAAAAGCAAATATCTTTTACTTACTATCCTCTTGATTTTCCGCCTGAAATATTTGTGGTGACACCTGTAATGTAACTTGACCGTTCAGACAAGTAATACACAACTAAATCTGCAACCTCGGATAGCTTGCCCGAACGCCCCAACGGTATAGAACTGACATTGGCATATCCTGCGCGCAATTCATCTACGGTCTTATTGCGAGTGTAAGCTAGTGCTTTTTCATAACTTAATGTGCGCAGTCCTGTAACCTCTATGATTCCTGGTGCAACTCCAATTACTCTTATGTTGTGCTTAGATAGTTCTTTTGACCATGACCGCGTCAAGCTATTCATTGCAGCTTTTGTTGCTGCATATATGCTCTGTCCTTCACTCCCTTCTACGCCACTCTCACTGCTCATATTGACAATGACACCAGATTTTTGATGTACAAAATGGCGTACAACTTCTTGAGATACAAACACTGTCCCTTTCAAATTAACATTCATCATTTTATCATAAATTGACTCATTTAATTCATATACACCGCCCGAATCTTTGCAATCTACTAATAATGCTGGAATATTAATACCTGCATTATTAACTAAACCATACACTTTACCAAAATGCGATAGCACACTTTTTATAGCGCTGACAACATTATTACGGTTGGTCACATCAGTCTGTACAAAAAATAAGTCTTTATGAGAAAAATCAGAGTTCTGAATATCAAGATTGGCAACCTTTGCACCTACTGACAGCAAACTGTCCACAACTGCACGCCCGATACCTGAAGAACCACCGGTGACAACTACGACTTTACCACTCAAGCCTAACCATTTTGACATATACCTTCCTCTCCTTATAATTTACATCACACTGCAAAACCCTTACATACATTAATTTTATTGACAGAATCAATTTATTGCCATCATGTCAATATGCTTGTCCAATATGACAGACCAATACAATATGTTTTTATCTTGTATTGATTATACTATACTTTTATCTAAATTGTCAATATATTAAACGATGTTTTTATTCCTTTTTTTATTAAATAGCGGTAAAACAAATTTATAGTGATGTATAAAAAGGCATACCATGAGAATGATACACCTTTAAATGAGCAAAAATTGGTTAATCTAAACAAGTAAAAATCTTTTGCAACAACGCCTCTTTACCCATACCACTCAATGCACTAGTCATTACTATATCATCCCTGCCCACCTTAAAACTTGTTGAAATATTATTTTGACTGTCCATTAACTTTGATTTATTAAATTTTTCTGCCTTTGCACCTATTATGACAAAAGGCAATTGCAATGCATATAAATAATTTGCTGCCAAAATGTCACTTTTCATTGGCGTTAACCTACTATCTGTCAACAACAAACACAATTTCAATCTATGCGTATTCGTCAAATAATTGTCTATCATTTTATTCCAATCTTCTCTTTCTCTTTTAGAAGTTTTAGCAAATCCATATCCTGGCAAATCAACTAAGTATACTTTTTTGGTAGTGACATCATCGCTAATCTGCAACTCAAAGTAATTTATCAGCTTAGTACGGCCAGGAGTTGAAGAAGACTTTGCCAAGCCTTTTATCCCAGTTATCATGTTAATCAAAGATGATTTACCCACATTGGATCTACCTATAAAGGCAACTTCACTCTCACTGGTATTTTCAAACTGTATTCGACTGTATAAAAATGACGCTGACTTTGCTTTTATCATTTTTTCCTTTTTTTGTAAACCAAAGCTTTTTCAAAAACTTCATCTACTGTTTTTACCCATACAATGTCTACATTGTTTTTCACACTTTGAGGGATGTCATCTAAGTCTTTTTTGTTAGATTCTGCTAATATGATAGTTTTGATACCAAATCTAAAAGCTGCCTGAGTCTTTTCTTTTAACCCACCTATTGCCAATACATTACCTCGCAAACTGACCTCTCCTGTCATAGCGACATTGCTGTCCACAGGGACACCACTCACACAACTTAGCAGAGCAGTGGCAATAGTTATTCCAGCTGACGGACCATCTTTTGGCGTTGCGCCTTCTGGAAAGTGAATATGAAAGTCATGGTCTTTAAAAATACTTTCTGAAATTTCAAACTTCTTTGCCCTTGATTTTACCACAGTGATAGCTGTCAGGCAAGATTCTTTCATGATATTACCCAAACTGCCTGTCAAATTCAAATCACCTTTGCCAGGCACCATAGTGACCTCTACGCTCAATAACTTGCCACCAATTGCAGTCCAAGCCAACCCATTGGCTATGCCAACTTCATCTTTATTTATCAATTTAGCAGCTTCATACTTAGCGGAGCCTAAATACGGTACAATGTCATCAATAGTTGCCCTTTCAGTTTTTGCACCTTGCTCTTTTGATTGCACGATTTTTACTGCAATTTTTCTGCACACCGAACTAATCTCGCGCTCCAATTGTCGTACACCACTTTCTCTCGTGTAATTTTCTATTATCGCTGTCAAAGCTTTGTCTTCAAATTTTATATCACATTCTTTTAATCCATTATTTTGCAGTTGCTTTGGAACAAGGTATCTCTTTGCTATTTCTAATTTCTCCTCAAAAGTATAGCCACTCAATTCAATGACTTCCAGCCTGTCTAGCAAAGGAAGTGGAATATTTTCTAAACTGTTTGCAGTTGTGACAAAAATTACTTTACTAATATCAAAAGACACTTCTAAGTAGTGATCTTTAAAGTTCTTATTTATACTACTGTCCAATACCTCCAATAGTGCAGCCGCAGGGTCACCCTTAAAATCAGATGCCATTTTGTCAACTTCATCAAGCAAAAACACAGGGTTGTTTACGCCAACCTGAACCAAACCATTGATGATTCTGCCTGGGATTGCTCCTATATATGTCCGTCTATGACCCCTAATTTCGGCTTCATCTCTCACTCCACCTAGACTCATTGTTACAAGCTTTCTACCACTTGCCTTTGCTATACTTTCCACAATGCTAGTCTTTCCTACACCAGGTGGCCCTACAAAACAAAGAATAGGTGATTTTGAATTGTCTGTCAACTTATTTACTGCCAAAAATTCTATAATTCTAGTTTTAACAACATCCAATCCATAGTGACAGTCATCAAGTATAATTTTTGAGCGTTTCAAATCTACGCTCACCGCTTTGGATTTATTCCAAGGCAAATCACAAAGCGTATCGAAGTAAGCTCTAATCATACCATACTCTGGACTACTTTGAGAAGTTTTTTCTAGACGAGTAAGCTCTTTTAACAACTTTTTATGATCATCTTCATTCAAACCAAACTTGGCAATTTTTTTTCTAAATGATATAGTTTCATCTTCGTTATCACCCAATTCGTCCATGATTACCTTTTGTTGCTCTCTGAGGTAATACTCCCGTTGCGACTTATCAATGCGTTTCCTGACTTTGTTCTGAACTTCTTGTTCAAGTTGCAAAAGTTCTATCTCTTTCATTATCTTTACTATGCACTCTTCAATCTGCAAAATAATACTAGGCTCACTCAATATGCGTTGTTTGTCCGCATCATTGACAAATAATAAATTTGCAATAGCATACATAAATCTCTCTGCATCATCTGTAGGTATAGATTGTAACTCTTGCTGTGATATTTTAAAATCATATTTTTTAAATTCTAAAAAAGCATTGTACAGTTCTCGTCTATTGGCTTCTATCTGATTCGGCAGATATTTTTGCGTGTCAAGATTCTTTATTTTTACTTCAAAAAATGGAT
>JAITUJ010000076.1 GCA_031286385.1 Clostridiales bacterium
ACAACTCTCGTTCTGCACCCATTTCTAGTTCTTTTATCACGGTAACACTTTTACTTTCACTGACTACAAAAGAAAACCCTACGTCAACTCTGACATCTATTTCGTTCCCTCTCCTAATCCTGGTTGTGACATTGAGCACACTTGCACTTGGGATTATCTGATTGAGATCATTTAAAACATATGTCGAATTACCACTGGCAACGGCAATACTTATGCTAAAAGGGAGTTCTACTTTTAGACTATTTTTACTATTTTGGTCAGCATTGTAATATACAATATTACTACTAAAAACACCCTCAACTACAATTGAGTTTCCGTTGCTCCTTGCCTGACTAATATTTAATCTATTGCCATTTACCGCCATAATCGTATCTGCCAGAGGCAAATTATCCTGCAAAGACACGCTACCTTCTACTCTATCTTCGCCAAACAACTGCATTTTGACAGTGCTAAAATTGTGTGATTGAGGTTTTGCAACCAAATCATGAGTAACACTAAAAACATCTATTACAGGTACAAATTCGGATTGTGAAAAGGCAATTACACGCACATTTAGTTGTGCTTCCAAATTTATGGAACCACCCTCTGTACACTCACCTACCTTAAATGATTTTATATCGACGCTTGCAAAAACTGTACTCTGTGCATTGACCCCAGGCGCCCCAACTTCTTGAACAAATGGTATGCTGTGAAAGAGAGTTTTAAACATTCCACCTTCGGTCTCAAAGCAGATATTGGAAACCAAAGTTCCACTGCACACCACAACATCCAATCCAGGGACACTACTCTTTAAGATGGCGGTGGCTTCTGCACTCAATGTGCGGATAGCCTTTGGGTCTACAAAATTGTCACTCAATACAAAACTATCCACGCCATCATGTAGCACTTTACTAAAATCAATCGGTAAAGTGTTGGTATAAATACCCTCTCCACCTGTGGAAAGATGATGGATTGCGTTATTTACAACAGCATCCATTTGTACCTCTACCACAGTAGCCAGTCTAATTTCTGTGGGACTAACACTAATCGTATCGGTATCCAGTGCATAACTACTAAAAATAGGGCGCGTAGCCTGTACAATACCATCATGATTAAACTTATCAGAGAAGTCCACATTGTGTTCTAAAAAGTGATTTTGTCCGCTGTTATCCACATACAACACTCTATAAAACATTGTGCCATGATAGCGAGCCTCACCAACAAAAACTTCGGCAGGATTTACGACAGTGTTGGTAGAAATAGAAAGTATTTGCTCTATCGGGGCATCTGACTTTGGTATTATCAAAGTTTCAACGACTACTTGCCCCACTGCCAAACGCAGTAAGCTGTCTGGTCTGCTTATTTGATATTCTGGTAAAAAGTTCATATAATCTCCTAATTTTAATAAAAATAAAAGTCAAGTTTTTGCCAACTTAAATCTTGTCTTCTATGCAACATACTCATTATATTTATTCATCAAATTTGACAATTATGATGTTTTTGCATTATTTTCCACTTTTTAGGACATACTTATTTTATGCGCAAAGTTAACAATAACATAGAAAATATCAAATCTTTTATTTTAGAATTACAAGGTAAGGCACTAAAAATAAGTGTAAACAAAGGACGAAAAAGAATAATAAAATACAACGGCTGTATTGACGCACTTTACCCTCAAGTCTTTGTGCTAAAAATTGAGGACAATAAAGATATTAAAAGCCTTTCATGTAGCTATCATGACGTAATATGTGGCGATATAAAATTGACAGAAATTGTCGGAAACTAAAATACAGTACCAAAGTTTACAAAAAAAAACCTTATCGCTTTTGATAAGGTTTTTTTAAAAATACTTTTAGCATTATAGCAACTGTCATTTACTGACAGTTGCTATTCTATGAATGACACTCATTGACAAAAATGTTTTGCAAGTGTCAAACTTTATAAGTCATCGTCCACAATTTCATCCTCTTCATCTATTTCATCAAAGTCATCTGGATTGACATATTCAAAGTCATCACTGTCTTTAAATACATCTTCATCACCGTCTTCAAATTGACTTTCTTCTTCATCAATTTCTGAAAGACTAATGATTTCTATTTCTTCACTTGGCACGCTGTCAGAGTCCGTGATATCTCGTGACCAATCTTCTTCCAGTGAATTGTCAATACCCGACTTATCTTGCTTTTCTTTTGAACACAAAAAACAAACTTCTTCGTCTTCATTTAGATAGTTTACATTACATAATGGACAAAGTCTATCCCCCAATTCGTCAAAATCAGGAATCAATATACTACGATCTAAAAGACCCAATTCGGCTTTACAAACTTTGCAGCTCTGCTCTGTACTGGGAATATAGTTGATTTCACAGCGAGGACACGCTATATACTGCGCAACTGCTTGGTTTTGATTTCTAGCATCAGATTTCTTTTTAATGTCTATATGTGTGTTCTTACTATCCGCATTTTTGTTACTGATGGTTGCAGCAATTTTTTTTATAACTTTACTGTCATCTTTTTTTGTGACTTTTTCTTTTACAACTTTATTACTTTCAGTTTTTTTTGTCACTTTTTTATTTTCAGGCTCTTTTATTGCTTTTTTACTGTCAGCATCTTTGCCTTTTTTGTCTGATTTCTTAAAAATCACTTTGTCCAATCTCCGATATTTATTTTGTTTATATTATATTCTACAATCTAAATTTATGTTTGTTTTAAATAGTATTCTCACCTATATTTTTTGATATTCACAGTACAAATACTGCAACTATTTCAAAGTAGTTATATTCTATCATGAGTACCAAACAATTGTCAATGTTTTTTACTAAGATTTTTTGCTTTTTTAGTTGACCCTGGTTGACAAATTTTAGTATAATATATATATGGTGCAAACATACTATAAAACTCGCATTGATCAAACTTTGAAAAATCTAGACAAAATCAAAGATACCTTACCGGATTTTTGTGATAAATTTTTTATTGGCATACAGGGCAGGACAAGTCCTTTGACTAGATTGGGTTATGCATTTGACTTAAAAATATTTTTTGACTTTTTAATTAAAAAAGAAATTTGCAAAAAGAGCGAAGTAAAAGAACTAACTTTAAAAGATATAGATGGAATTACGGCTTTTGACTTAGAGTTTTTCTTGGATTATTTAAATTCATTTGAATACAATGAGAAGTCACTACAAAATGGAGAATGTGGCAAAGAAAGAAAGTTGTCTGCGGTGCGTGCCTTTGTTCGGTATTTTTATAAAAAAGACCTGCTAAAACAAGATATAGGGAGCAAAGTTTCCTCTGTAAGAGTGAAACAAAAAAACATCGTTAAACTTGAAATTGACGAAGTGGTAAAGTTGCTGGATATGGTAGAGCTAGGCACATATAGTGTAAGCAATCACCAAAAAAAATATTTAGAAAAATGTAAATTTAGAGATCTTGCTATACTAACCTTATTTTTGGGCACTGGCATTAGAGTTAGTGAGCTTGTTGGTATTGACGAAAAAGATATTGACTTTGAAAATAACAGTTTCTGTATTGTAAGAAAAGGAGGAAACAAAACAATTTTGTACTTCAATGAAGAAATAGCAAACACGCTAAAACAGTATAAATCCTGGAAAGTAAAAAATTTTGATAACACAGAGCAAAAGGCATTTTTTATATCCATGAGAGGCACTAGGCTTTGTGTGCGGGCTATTGAAAATATGGTTAAAAAATACAGCTTACTTGTAGCTCCACTAAAAAAAATCAGCCCTCACAAGTTGAGAACCACTTTTGGTACAAACCTATATAAAGAAACACAAGACATATATGCAGTCGCCGAAGTTCTAGGGCACAAAGATGTAAACACTACAAAAAAACACTACGCAGAGATTAGTGAGGAAATCAAACGACTAGCTATTCAAAAAATTAAATTGAGAGATAAAAATAAGTGAGCGTTAAATTAAAAAATGTGTCAATATGGCTTTTAATCATTTCAATTTTGGTTAGTTCTACCGTGCTGTATTTGCAAAAAAGTAGGGACATTTTTATAAAAGATTTAGAATGGAATAGCAGACCAAACACAACTGACCCAGAGCGACCTCCATTGACAAACAGTGACAAGCTGATAAAATTAAGTGGTATAGAAGATTTAGACCAATTGTCGGTCAACAACTTTGTGTTCGGAAATGATGGTGTCTATGGGGTAATGAACACAACTCACAAAGTTGTCGTACCAAAGATTTATCAATCCATACAAGTTTTTGACGACTTAACATTGGCGTTTAAAAATTCTCATTATTTTATTTACAGACAAGACAATCTTTTAGCAACGGACATAGCACTTGATAACTTAAAAATATTAAATCACAATTACTTGCAGTCAAGTGACGGGATACACTCCATTCAAAAAATAATAGGCGGTGAATTTGAACCAATTTTAATGAAAGGGTATGATATATTATCCGTCAACAATCAAGGCTACTTTTTAATTGTTGATAAGTCTAACAACTTGTATGGCATTGCTGATTACAATCAGAATATAGTCATCAATGCTCAATACCAACAACTAAAAAATTTTGAAAATAGTTGGACATTGGGTAAAACAGAGGAAGGATACTTTGCAATAAGTACAAATCAAGAAGTTCACCCATTGCAAGATTTAAAAGACTATATACCTATAAAAGTTGCACAAAATATTGTACTATACAAAAACACAAATGATAGTATAGCATTGTATGACTTGGTTAACAAAAAGACTATTTGGATAAAGTACACTTTTAAAAATACTTACAATGATAGAGTGTACGGAAATTATTTGGTAGTGCCCAATGATGAACAAATGGCTTTTTACAATTTTTATACTGACGAGTTTTTTATTTGCCAAAAGATTGAAATTGTTTTACACAAAAATGACATATATTTTATCGTTATGCTGGACAATATGTATGCGCTTTTAGATGTTGAATTAAATGCATTGGCAGATGACATGGACTATATTGAATACAATTTCAATTTGCTCATACAAAAAGACAATAAAGTACAGTTGTTTGCATTTAAATAAATTGAGATGTCGACTGCCGAGTATATTAAAAAATAGTACAATATAAAACAAAAAAGGTTTACCGCACTTAGCAAACCTTTTTTGTTTTTGTACTTAACACTTGCCACAACTGCTATCATTTATACATAAGCGCTGACACTGTCAAAAACTAAGCATCAATACCCTAACTTCTAAGCTTGCGACTCAACATCAATAGAGAGATAGACACAAATACAGATGAACCAATCGCTAGCAGTATCCACGGCAAGTTAACCATACTCAATATCTGCGTCACTATATTG
>JAITUJ010000045.1 GCA_031286385.1 Clostridiales bacterium
ATTATACAAAAAAAAAAAAAATAAGTCAAGCATTTGTGACCTATTTGTAAATGGAATATCCTGGAAATCACATTCAGTTCGCAAAAATAAACGATAAGTAAGTACCAAAAAGTTTGCACACTATGCGTTTAAATTTGAAGGAATTTCCTTTGAAGTAAACTTGCAGTTTGGATAGTCTGTACAGCCATAAATATATCAATGTCAACTCTCACACTCAATAATATTGTCACTGCCCACCACTCCACACAACTCCAAATACAGCATATTGCTGTAATCAATATCGTCAGCAACCTGTGCTGACTTATTGGAATTTTTGCAACTCAACATCACTTTATGTTTACCATTACGGTAAAAAGATACTGTCAATATATCCTGTATCTCTGAAAGTTTTTCTTCAAACTCTTTCTCTGGCACAGTTAAATTCACAGTAGGGAATTTGTTTATTTGCTGTGCTTTCACTTTATTGGCAGTGGCACTCTCAAAATCTGTCAACTGAACGATTTCACTTACCCAAACGCTGTACGCACCTTCTCGTTCACTGACTTTACCTTTTAAACTCACTATGTTATCTTGAATCCAAAGCGATTTTAGTTTTTCGTACGCACTATATCCGACCATAACTTCCACACTACCATACATATCTTCCAGACGCCCTATTCCCATTTCTTTGCTAGCGCGCGTAAACCGCCTGGTAGCCTGTACCAACAAACCTGCCAAAATGACTGTGTCACCGTCCTTTACATTGGCATTTTGCTCATCTTCTTGTACAATAAAAGCATTGGTGTTTATGGGATAAGTTTTTAAAACTTCGGAATACTGCTCCAAAGGGTGACCAGTCAGATAAGTTCCCGCAACTTCTTTTTCATACTTCAACTTTTGCAAATTTGGACAATCCTGCAAGTCTGGATATCGAAAACTCTCCCGTACATCGGGCAAACTCTCAAAAAAACTAAACTGCCCCTCACTGGCAGCGGACTTGTCTGCTGTCGCTATACTTATCAGTTTTTCGTAGCTTGCAATCAATTGCGGTCTATTTTGTCCAAACTCATCAAAGCAACCTGTCCAAATCATAGATTCCATATTTTTTTTGTTTAAACCATAACCACACAACCTGCATATAAAATCTCTAAAATCTTTGAATGGTCCACTTTTACTTCTCTCTGCAACAATTAGGTCAATAAAACTTACACCGACATTTTTTATAGCACCCATTCCCATCAAAATACATTTGCTTTGATTTACACTTTGTACGGTAAAATTGCTCAAACTTTTATTGATAGAGGGTGGCAAAATTTTTATTCCTTTATCTTTAATATAACCTAGGTAGTTGGATATCTCTTCTATCTTTGTTATTCGGTTGTTTAATATACTCGCAAAGTATTCATGCGGATAGTGATACTTTAAATAAGCTGTCTGATACGACAGGTATGCGTAAGCGGCGGCGTGTGACTTGTTAAAAGCATAATTTGCAAAGCTCATCATATCATCAAAAATTTTATCTGCCACTCGCTGCGGCACTCCCTTTTTTAATGCCCCTACTATCAAGCCATCTGGTGTGCCGTGTAAAAATGTGTGTTTTTCTCTTTTCATATCATCAGGCTTCTTTTTACTCATCAAGCGTCTAACGATGTCTGCTCTGCCTAATGTATATCCTCCCAACTCTCTGACAATTTGCATAACTTGCTCTTGGTAAACAATGACTCCATAGGTCATATTGAGTATGCTTTGAAGCATTGGGTGGTCATATTGAATGTCTTTTGGATTTTTTTTACCAGCAACATAGGCAGGTATTTTGTCCATTGGTCCCGGTCTATACAGCGATATGCCGGCTATGATATCTTCTAAGTTTGTGGGTTTTAAATCTCTCATAAAAGCCTTCATGCCGCTACTTTCCAGCTGAAAAACTCCTTGTGTATCACCCTCACCTATCATTTTATACACATCTGAATCGTCATACTCCATGTGGTAAAAGTCAATATTTTTACCACATGTAACCTTTATCAAATTTAATGCGCCATCAATGTCCGTCAGTGTGTTCAATCCCAAAAAGTCCATTTTAAGCAATCCTAGCTGCTCACACTCTGTCATATTAAACTGTGTAGTCAACTTGTCATCAACTGTACGCATTATAGGAATGTGGTCTGACACTGGCTCTTTACAAATGACTACCCCAGCAGCATGTATACCTGTTTGACGCGGAAATCCTTCCAACTTTATAGCCATATCTACAATCTGTTTCGTTGCGCTGTCGTTGTTGTACATCGCTACAAAATCAGGTACGATTGGATTATCTGTTCCTGTCTTTGGAGGTTTTAGGCCTAGCATCTGTTCGATACTTGCCGTCACCATTTTGGGCATAGTTTTGGTAATTTTATCTGCTTCTGCAAATGGGAAACTGTACACTCTGCCTGTATCCTTAATGGCGGCTTTTGCAGCCAATGTGCCAAAAGTTACTATCTGTGTGACATTGCTTTCCCCGTATTTTTTTTTCACATAATTGATGACTTCATCACGCCTCAAAACACAAAAATCTATGTCAAAGTCAGGATTGCTCACGCGTTCTTCATTTAAAAAACGCTCAAATATTAAACCATACCTCAATGGGTCTAGCCGTGTTATACCCAAAGAATAAGCCACTAAGCTGCCTGCCCCTGACCCTCTTCCCGGACCTACGGATATGCCTACACTTTCTGCAAAGTGGATGAAATCCCAAACTATCAAAAAATAATCGACAAATCCCAATTTACAAATTACAGACAGTTCATATTCTAAGCGGTCAATTCTGTCTTTGGACAAGTGGGCATTCCCTATTCGTTTTTTTAATCCTTCATAGGAAACATGCCTCAAATACTGTTCGGCATTCATTCCATCAGGTGAGGTAAATTGAGGCAATAGCTGTTCTCTGCTAAAAAAATCGCACTCACACTTGTCAGCTATCTCCAATGTATTTGTCAAACTGTCCGGAAAAGCGGCAAAAATTTCTTTCATTTGCTCACCTGATTTTAGATAAAACTCATCACTTTCAAAATAGTCTTCACTTTGAGCGTTTCTCTCTGACAGCGTAGTTCTAAAAGAAATGCACTGCAAAGCTCTTTGCATTTCTGAATCTTCTTTATCCAAGTAGTGCACATCATTGGTAGCTACCAACTTAATACCCAGCTCACGCGCTATTTTGACCAATTGTGACAGCACCTTTTTTTGCTCAAATATTTTGTGGTCTTGAATTTCAATGTAATAGTCATCTCCGAACAACGCAAAATGTCGCTTTGCTTCCTCTTTGGCCAAGTCATACTGGTCATTCAGCAAATACTGTGAAACTTTTCCAGACAGGCAAGCAGATAGGCATACAAGACCTTGACAGTAATTTGACAACAAATTAAAATCTATGCGCGGCTTGTAGTACAAGCCATCTTTGTACGCTATGGATACCAGCTTGATTAAATTCTTGTAGCCTTGCTTATTTTTAGCTAAAAGTATAAGATGACTTAGCTTTGGCTGTCTACCATGGGAGCTCTGTTTTACCAAATGGTTGTCTGCAACATAAACTTCACATCCAATGATGGGTTTTACCACCCACTTGCCCCCAGACTTAACGAATTCAAAAGGGTCTGCATGGGGGTCACTCAATTTTACCGCTTCTTTGTAAAAATCCAATGCACCAAACATGTTGCCATGATCGGTGATGGCTACTGCCTTTTGACCAAGCTCACGACATCTTGAAAAGAGTTTTTCTATTTTAGTAGCGCCATCTAGCAAGCTATACTGCGTGTGCAAGTGCAAGTGCACAAATGGTGTCGCACTGTCTTTTTCTTTATTCATACTCATTTTTGACCAACTTGTCCAGTCTGTGTTTTATCCCACTTTTACTTATACCCAAAACTTGTGCCAATTGCTGTAAAGAATACTCGGGATATTGAAGTCTAGCAAATGCCGCTTGCCGACATTGGCTGTTAAAATTTTGCATTTGCCCACTGTCTATTAAATATTTTATTTTCTGAACTTGCTTAAAGCTAGTGTCCAATGCTTTATCAATGTTTGCATTTATACAGTTTGTAGCTCTGTTGATACTTTTTTTTAAATCTGCCATTGCTAAAATATTGTTAAATTCCAAAACTGAATTTTTAGCTCCCAAAAGTACAAATGTGTCCGATATGCTTTGGCTGTCTTTCATGTAGACGATGTGCTTATTATGTCGCACTGTTGTCTTGCTAGCAATACCGTACTCACTCAAAAGTTTTATTATTTTGTCTGATTCTACCAAATTACTTACAGCAAACTCCAAGTGATATCCGTTGCCATCATAAAAATATCCACTACTTAAAAAAACATTTTGCAAGTATGCAACACAACTGTTGCTTTGAAAATGCAAATTTGATTTTATTTCTTGTTTTAATTTACTTGTGTTTAATAATCTATCCAACTGTTATTTTCTGTGTGACCTAAATGTGGGCAACTTATCCCAATTAGCCACCCTTTCATAGGGTATTTTTATTCGTTCTATTACGCTCATAGGCAAACTAAAATCGCCCACTCTGTCTAGTGAATGTGCGTCACTGTTTACGATATAGCATACTTGTGTCTTTTCCAGAGTCATCAATATTTCACTGTCTGGTGATTTTACTCTCTTACCATTCAACTCCAAATATGTGCCATAATGAGCACAAGCTTTTGCAACTTCCAGCATGTCTACCGTTATCCCATATTGAGGGTGACTAATAATGTCTATTGGATAGCGCTCCAATGCATTGATGTACGCATCTGTATTTTTAGCCAAAAGGCGCCTTGTCGTTTTACCAAACAGTTCAGCAAAAAAATTGGGCATATAAAAGCTAAATACATCTTTCCAATTATTTGATTTAACATATTTATGAAAGCCAGCAACTATCAACTGCAAATGCTCTAAGTCCTCATCTATAATATCCAAATCACCTTTTGAACTGACAAGATTGGTTTCTAAGCCTAGATATACCTTTATATCTGGGTATTTTTGTACCAATGACTCATGTTCATTCATGATGTGATGCCAGTCACCTCTGCGAACATTGTAAGTCATATGTCTAAAACCATGATCTGCAATTGCCAACTCTTTTAATCCAAGTTCTATTGCCCTGACTATATTTTGCTCCATTGTAGACTTGCCGTGACTATGTGGAGTGTGTGTGTGATAATCTCCTAAAATCATATATATTTTAAAAACCTTTTAGTTGTATTTCTTCTTGCAAGACAATACCATAAATAGACATCACTCTGTCTTTAATAAATTTTATCAAATCAAATACATCTTTTGCCGTTGCAGTACCATCATTGATAATAAAATTCCCATGTTGCAAACTAACCAATGCACCGCCTATCTTTTTGCCTTTTAACCCTGCTCTATCTATCAACTGTCCAGCAATAAAGTCTTTGCCATTTTTAAAAATACTTCCAGCACACAATCCCTTTGGATTGTTTCTGTCTTTTGACAACAACAAAGCTTTTTGCCTAACTTTTGGCACAGTGCTTTTCTCCAAATGAAATGTACAACGCAAAATTATATTATCTGTACCTTTAAATACACTACCTCTATACTCAAACTGACATTGATGAACACTATAATTTATTATACCATTTTTTGTTAGCACTTGACAACTGTTTAAAACACTAGCTATACAACCGTGCCTGGTTCCAGCATTACCATATACGGCACCACCGACAGTAGAAGGCAAACCAAATGCCCATTCTAATCCTGACAAGCCATGCTCACAAGCTATTTTAACTACTTTTTGTAAATTCGCACCACAATCGGCTGTCAATGTTTGGTTATCAACCAATATTTTGTCATCTATCAAATTTACAACAACGCCATCTATTCCACTGTCAGCAATCAGTACATTACAGCCTAACCCTATAACAAAAAAATCTAATTTATTTGCTTTGCAATCACTGATAACTCTTTCAACTTCACTGTTGTGCAATTTTAATAGTAACTTGGCATTGCCACCCAGCTTGAAACTGGTAAATGGTGCAAGCGACTTTTCAAAGAATTTGCGGTTTGCATCTATATAATCGAACATATATAATTATATGATGTTCAAAAAAATTTGTGCTAATTGTAAATATGATATTTTATTTTAAGCAAATCGGCACAACAGATAGAAATACTTTAAAATGACATTTAGCAAAAACATGACACTACCGTCTATTCCAAATTATTTGTACAGCTATGCCACAGGCAGATAATAAAAATAAAATTAACATAATCGCTACTCCACCACCAAATCTGTCGTTGTCGCTTCCACCTGATTTTACCTGTATCCACATCAAGTTTATATTGTACCTAGCCTCTCCCCAGTCTTGGTAAGCAGCCACTCTACCCATAACTTTCTTATCAGGAAATAACAAATCAAAATAGTTTTTTAAAAAATCATATTCGTCCGAATCTGTACCGCTCTCTTCTTCTAGGTCGTACAGTTCTTGCATAATATCTTCTTGGTATTGTTCTCTCGCTTGTGTGACAGCCGTAGAAGCGCCTATATAATCCATATTTTGCAGTGCTATTTCAGATTTATTTATAAATTTTAAAAATAAGTTTGCCGCTTGAACATTGCGTGCTTGTTTTGTTATGGCAAAACTGTCAATCCATGTATTACTTCCTTCATCCGGCACACTATATCGCAAGTTTTGATTGTCAGCCATAGCATAGCCTGCTTGAACAGACCATACCACAGCCAAGAATCCACTTGACTGATTTCCTATCGCCATGCGGTCATTGGCGTCATCGGTGGCGTACGCAAGCAAATTGGGGCGTTGCCTTACCAACTGCTCTCGCACCGCTTGTATATTTTGTGGACTTGTATCATTGATTACCTTTGAAACCAAATCTTGATGCTGATCTGTATTTGCAACACTCATAAGTTTTTCAGAATTTGCCACTATACTTGCCACAGCAAATGCGTCCACTACACTGTCCTGCATATAAATTCTACCTTTATACTTATCTCCAAATACGCTTTCCCAACTTCTCACATCACTTGTCAAAGTTTCTGGACCACGCACTGGGTCATAAAGAATGCCCACAGTTCCCCACATGTATGGCACACTGTACTGTAAACCTTTGTCATATCCATTTTCTACAACGTCAACTATACTGTCATCAAATATATCTCTATAACCATCCGTACCGTAAACTATACTGTGGTCTATTGGCATAAGTAGGTCTTCTTTTATCATGCGATCAACCATATAATCGCTCGGTACAATGAGATCAAAATCTACTTTTTTAGTAGCTATTTGTGTGTACATCTGCTCATTTGTGGCAAAGCCACTCGTTTGCACTTTTATTTTTTTACCTGTCTGTTCAAGATAATACTGTTCAAATTCTTTTACAATTCCAGGTGCCATGTAGTCTTCCCAGTTGAAAATTCTCAAAACTTGGTTGCGATTTACACAGCCTAAAAAATTACCAGACACTAAAAATCCAAAGAATATAATGACTAGCACTGAAACCATATTTTTTTTCACCATCAGTTTCTCCTCCTTAGCCCCAAAGATTGTGCTTTTTCTTGATTAGATTTCCTCTTTGCGCTGGATACTCCATTGAATATCAGCAATACGGCTAGAACAGTAATAAACACTACACTAGATAAAGCCCTAAATGTAGGGTCAAGACCTCTTGCAATGCTACTAAAAATTAGAGTAGATATCGTTTCTATCCCGCCTTTGTTGTATTGAGCGATGATAAAGTCTTCTAGCGATAATGTGAAAGCTATTGCAAATCCTGTTACCATTCCCGTTATCAATTGAGGGAAAATCACAGTAATCATTGTACGCATGTGACCTGCACCCAAATCTAATCCAGCTTCATACAAATTGGGATTTAGTCGTTTAAGCTTTGGATTGACCGCCAATATTACAAAGGGAATGGCCACCACTGTGTGTGCAATAATTAAAGTTGCATATCCATCTGGCAACGGAATTCCAATTTGGCTAATGGTCATAAACAACAACATAAATGCGGTGGCTGTCATAATATCTGCGTTTAGCACAGTAATTTGACTGGTAGCATTCGTTGTCTTTTTGAGGGGTTTTCTTAGATAAAATATCCCTACTGCACTGAATACACCTATAAATGTAGCTAGCATAGCTGATGACAGTGCAATGACCAAAGTATTGAAAACTGCTCTACTTATCTCTTCATGGGTAAAAATATTTTTGAACAACTCAAAACTAAATCCATTCCATTTCATTGTGTTACTTGGGGTAAAACTGTAAACAAGCATGACAAGCAATGGTAAATACAGTATAGAAATACTCAACCATATACAAGTCATTGCCAATATTTTGAACAATTTATTTTTAGTTTTTATAGTCAATTTTCTCCCCCCATAAATGCACTTGCCCTTTTAGACCTACTCACAATTAAAACAATGAGACCTACAAATAGCAACATAATCATTGCTAACGCACTAGCTTGGTTCCACATGTTTAAACCGTATAAGTCATTTATCATATTGCCAAACAAATACAACTGTGCATCACCCAACATGTCATTGATAGCAAACAATGATAAAGCAGGCATAAAAGTCATCATTATGCCACTAACTATACCAGGGAACGAAAGCGGAAGTGTGACTTTAAAAAAGTTTTGCACACTGTTGGCTCCCAAATCTTGTCCTGCTTCCAAATAACTTTTGTCCATACCAGACAGTATAGTGTACAATGGCATTAACATAAAAGGGAACAAGTCATAAACCATACCAATCAGCACAGAAAAATACCCCTCACCTAGGCCTAAGATAGACAACAGCTCACGAAGAGAAAAAGTACGCAACAAAAAATTTATCCACATAGGAATAATAAACAATAGTACTACGGTGCGACTTCTATTAAACTTTGTATTGGCCAAAAGCATGGCAAGAGGATACGCCAAAATAATACAAATAAAAGAAGTCAAAAATGCCAGTAAAAGCGTCTGACCAAATACTCTATAAGTTGTGCCACTGTTCAATAAGTCTACAAAGTTATCAAAACTAAAATGACCATGACTGTCCATCAGTGAATATCCCAATAAGATTATCAAGGGTACGACAACGAAAACTACACAGATAATAATATATGGATAACTAAAATGTTGTCGCTTAAAGTAAATTTTATTTTTACTCGTCATACTTTACCTCCAATTATTCTAGTTATTCTTTTCAATTTCCAAAGTTTCCTGTTCAACTTTTTTAGAAAACATATCTATCTCTTTATTGGATTCATCTTCGTCATTTAAAATTGCACTCAACTTTACCCTATCCTTGTTGACATTAATTCCCACTCTATCCCCAATGTCCCAATCATCAGTAGTATTTATAATCATGTCGTCATCATCGTCCGTATAAACCTGCACTTGATAGTATTTACCTTTATACAAACTTGTAGCTACATTGCCACCTATTGTGCCATCATCTTCGTGGTCACATAAACTGACAGCACCAAAATCAAACTCTACGTCAACTTTGACACCACTT
>JAITUJ010000051.1 GCA_031286385.1 Clostridiales bacterium
GTACGGTTGATGGCGTTAAGTTATATAATTCTACAATAAGTGGAGAGAGCAATGTAGGTGGGATAGTAGGTATAAACAAAGGCATTGTTAAAAACAGTACCAATCAAGCAAGTGTGACAGCTTTTAAAAGCAATGCTGGTGGTATTGTTGGCTTAAATCAGGGCACAATCACAACAAGTTCAAATAGAGGTGCTATTAGAGCAAGTGCAGTAGGATTTAGTATAGGTGGAATAGCAGGATCTAACTTTAACGATATTACAGACACCTACAATTTAGGGAATATCTCGGGTGGGACATATGTAGGTGGTGTTGTAGGCAGTAACAATAATCAAAATGGGACAGCAAGTGTAGTTAATAGTTTTAACTATGGTGGGGCATTTAGCGGTAGAGCGTTAGGGCAAATTGCAGGAGAGAATACAAAGAGTAGTTTTGGGTATGGCAAGTTGCAAGATGTAGCATGGTTGCAATCACAGCCTGATATAGCAGCCGCTTTTGGAGCAGTTGAAATAGTAACTGATAAAAATAATAACAAGACTACAACTACAAATATCATTGTCAAAAATGCAAAGAGCTTGTTGGCTAGTGATTTTGCTAGCAAAAGTTCATTTAGTACATGGAACAACTTTGATACTAATTGGGAGATTAGACATAATGCAAAGCTACCCACACTCAAAGTAGAGTATGTAAAAGCACAGAGTGTAGAGTTTATAGCTGGTGACTATTTAGAGTTGCAAGCTGAACAACAAGCAACTTTGCAAGTAAAAGTCAATCCAATCAATGCAACCTTGCAAGATGCGGTATTTGAGATTGTATCAGGTGACAATTTTGCAAATATAGATAAATACACTGGTGAAGTAAAAATTAATGCAAATACACCTGTTGGTAGCAATATAGTGGTGCAGGCAAAGCTTGAAGATGTTTCTACTACATTACAAATAAATACTGTAAAGATAGGAGTGTTTGGTATTGAAGAAATAAAGGTAGCTGAAAATAAGACAATCATATCTTATGGTGAAGTGTTGCATTTGTCTACAAGAGTGCTACCACTCAATTCTAGTTTTCAAAATATCACATGGCGAACCAATGTGTCATTTGCGGATATTAGCCAAGATGGTGAACTTACTTTAATGGATTTAAATTTTGGTGGAGACTTTATAGTCACAGCTCAATCTATTGACAATCCAGATATCTACACACAAATATCATTTGAAACAACAACACAAGGACCAGGCTTTGTGGTGGATTTTGACAATCCCAAAGAGTTTTTTGTGGTAGATAGTTTGACACTCAATCCTAGAATTGTATCATCATCAGACCAAATCATAAACAAAGAGATAAGGTTGGAGCTTGTACAAGGAGATACCACAAACACAGCCAATGCAACATTAAATAATAAGACTTTGACAGCACAGAATCCAGGCATCGTGGTGATTAGAGCCTATGTTGACTCTATGTATTGGGAAGATACGATAACTGTTAAAAAAGTACCAGTACAAAAAGTAGAGTTTGTCAATAAAATAACTATGTTGCTAAGAGAAGCTAATAGTACAGGTTTGCAACTACAAACAGTGGTAATACCTAGAAATGCAACATATCCAAACGTAACGCTTACAATAGACCAGACAAATGACACAGCTAACGCAACACTTGATACTGATACAAATGTGTTAAAAGCCACAAGAGTAGGAGAAGTGACTGCCAAAGTATGGGCAGATGAAAAGGATTGGCCATCAATCAAAATAACAATACTACCCAACCCAATTGAGGGGATTGAACTACAATTGAGTGAATCTTTAAAGGCAAGGAATGGTCACATAACCCAAAGGGATAGCATATCCGTAAACAACTCTGATGATGGATATAAAATAAAACCTATCATAAAACCACTTGACGCAACCTATGATTTTGGTCAAGATGTCAAGGTCTTCTATCAAGCATACGATGGTAACCGTTGGACATCAAAAATTGATGCGATACAAGATAATAAATATTTTGAATATGAACCAGATAATAAAATATTAACACTAAAAAAGGATGCACCTGTTGGACATACAATAAGAGTTGTTGTAGATGTATATGAGTTTTCGCAATCAGTTGACTTTAAAATAGATTTTTTCTATCAAGGGAATGTATTGTCATCTACAATAAAAAGCAATGGTCTATTTGAAATAGAGAGTTTTAGTGAAAATGTACAACAAATGAGTGAGCTTGGTGTTAATCTGGAATTAAAACAATATGACATAATTATAAAGAATAGCATAGTCAACTTTACTCGTACGGTAGTCACAAATGATTCAAAATTATGGATATTGTTGTACCGCAACACCAATCTAACGACATATAGCGTAACTATAAAAATGAGTTTTCTACAAAATGGTGTGCCATTTGATTATACATTGCCACCACAAGATTTTGCTATACAAAAAAGTCCATCAGACCAAGTAGATGATTTTAATATAAAACAACAAGACTTAACACAACTTTATCCTACAATAACTAGCTTTGATTTTTATAACAGTAGTGCAATCAATTTTAATAACAATAATCCAATAACTTCAACCAATAGTGATAGATACGGACCTATCCCAGATGGGTGGGTGAGTAGATGGATGGGTGATTCCAATCCAAGAATAATATGGGGTAGTAATGGTGAGTAGTGAATTGATTGATGAAAATGAATTGCAAAATGATGATGATATAGAAAGTTCGAGAAACATCACTGTTATTGAGTTTCAAAAAGAATTTTGGTCATTAGCATTATATCTAGTTATTTTTTTTACGGTTGTTGCTATTTTTATGATGATTTATTTTACTCCTAAGATAGAGGGTGTTAAAAAATTATGGATGTTATTTTGCATATTGCCACCAGTAATGTTTTTAGTATTATTTTTAAGTGGTTTTCGCAGTAGAATTATGCTACTGATAATCCAAAATGATAAGAGATACTTTATTAGATGCGTTACGAAGAAAAAGTATATTTATTATGATGGGGAGAAATCAATCTGTTATAAATTGGGCAAAAGACAAAAAATCATTAATTCTAATAAATATAAAAATTTAGAAACATCGAAAGAAGATGTTTTTATAAAAACCTATATTAACACTAGAAGAGGTCGTAAAGAATGTTTACAAATAAACTTGAATAATCCAGTTGCGAAATGGTGTAGAAAAATGGAATTAAATGATCACGATAAAACTTTATTAAATTTCCCACAAAAAATAAACAGAACATTTAGTGAGTCTAAATATAAATGGATTAGTGATTATCCTGTTGTTTCTTTGCTTAGAGGTTACTATGGGGTTAAATATAAATCAGTAAATAATAAAAACATAATTGGAAAATTAAAGATTGTATTTAATGATGATATTGGAGGTAGCGGAGATAACAATGGTGGGGTATTTAGTACAGTGTTTAATGTGGGAATAAAAAATTTAGACAATATTGCTAATTCAGCAGATAAATATAATATTATATACAGCATTATTCAAACAATTTGTAAAGATACAGGCATGAAAATGCCTGAACAATAAATTAGCATCGAGGAAAAACTTACTATGAATAGAACTATAACTAAAATCAGTATCACTATACTACTTATTTGTGTACTTATGGTTACAAGTATGTATCAACTTTTACCATTTGCAAAAAATGGATTTGGTAATGCCTTTAAGTCAAAAAATAACAATGATACTAGTATTGCTAGCAATATGCAAGGTTCTACAAGTAAAGAGCAACAGTTGCAAGACATATCATCACTTGTTGCAAATAATGGCGGAGATATGAAAACTTTTAAATCTGAATCTGAGTATTTAAAAGCGATGAACGCTCCAAATAGAGTAACGACTGCTGTGCAAGAACCTATTGCAACTAATATCAGTCAACGAATAATTGTGCTTGATTATTTGACAAGCCAGCCATTGCAGAATGTGGCTGTGTGGATAGATGATATGCCTAGATTTACTAATCGTGAGGGTGTAGTATCTACAATCATTGATAAATCGAGAGTTTATTTATTGGTAGAGCAAGATGATTATATTCCTTACATGGAATATATGGAGGTTAGTAACAATGATAAGGTAATTTATCTAAAAATGCCTAGTGATGATTTAAATATTTCTGCTGTTTGGTTATCCTACAATGATGATGTTGCTAATCTGCTGACACAAGATTATGGCATAGACATGGATGATAATGACATAGATAATGCTACGATTGAGATAAAAGCTAACGTAGATGCTGATGAATACCGTATTTTTCAAGATGGTAGGCTTGTATTGCAAAACAGTACGGGTATATTTGAAAATATAAAACTTAAAGAGTTATTTTTAGTTGGTGGCAATATTAGTGTGCAAATTCATTTTTAACAATTTTTAGAAAAGGAAAGGTTTTAGATTTGAGGCTAGTACATCGCATGGATTTCATATGCATTATGGGTTAACAAATAAATTAAGAAATATCCATAGAACTGGCATTATGGACATAATAGCTGGTGTAGGTGGAGGATTTTACAGTTTGTTTAGTAGGAGATAGTATATTGTATGACTAAAAATCTTGAAGAACTATATAAATCATTGTTGAGCGTTGTTCAAGTGAAAGATAAACTGTTCTTTGATGGAAAAGTAATTAGTATCATTTTTCACAATAACTATAAAATTGAAATAGTTGGCGAAGGTGTTTTTAAGCAATATATTAACTCGAATCTACTGAGTTGCACTAGGCGTTCTACTGTGGGTAGAGTGATAGATTTCGCATCTTCATAATAATTAATTGTTCTAATGCTAATGTTTAGCTTACGAGCTAG